>JABIHC010000013.1 GCA_018649825.1 Methanobacteriota archaeon | reverse complement strand
TTTGGCAAGGCGTTCTAATACAGAGGAAGTTCTTGTTATGCGGGCTGAAGCAACTTCTGAGGCCGCATTATCCGAATTAATGACTCACATTGAGCGCCTTAGTGGGCCGCATATTGATATTAGCAAATTCCTCGCTACAGTCAACTAAGTCAACAATCCATCTTCTTTTAGGAAGGTGAGATTACTCGCTTGCTTCGGCAGATTCAACTAATATTTCGTAAGCAAATACTTCGAACTTCACGTAAACTTCCTCGCCATCTTCATTGTTTGAGGCTATGAAGGGGTCAAAAGGCCCTGAACCGGTATTTGTTGAGACGGTGATTGTTACTGAATAATCACCATGACCTTTGCCATTATCTTGCCACATTTCAATAATTTCGCCACGGCTAATATTATCTGCAGAATAATTTGCTCCAGAATAATTATCGGTTAACAATGCCATCATCGTATATGAACCACAATCAGTTCCACTTACCGCGAGTGTATGTCCGTCCTCGGAAGTATCAGCCAAGGAAATATCCAAAGCACCATCTACATCATCACATTGGTCTTGCCACTGGCCTCCTTCATCGGATTCAGCATAAGTTAGAGTTATTAGCACATAGCCCAATTCAGAACCATCGGGAACTTCCATTTCTTCAGGGAAAGAAAAAGTGAACTCATCAGATTCACCATCATCAGCCCAAAGTACCTCTTCCTGACTGTGTAGTGCAGATTCAGTAAATGACACATTGAAAGCACCCACTGGTCCATAACCACTCGGATCTATTGTGTCGGTATTTGAGGACACATAACCAAAGTATGCAGGGAACATAGCGGCAAAAACCACTATTACCACAAGGTTAGTCACGAATGCTTGGTCTTGGAATTTCGCTGATAAACTCATCCGTCTGCCTCATAATTGCGAAAAGGTCGGGGCAATAAAACCCACCCCCCATAAAAAATAGTTATTTTGAGCCCTATGGGCTCATCAATCACCCTCTATTCTTCTTCGCTTTGAATTATTGACGGTGCCCATTGCGACCAGTCTGGAAGTTCCTTCTGTGGCCATTGATTTTTTGCAATAGGAACTCCAACTGCGGCGAAGGCTTTTCGACTTCGCCGAAATAAGGGTAACAAAAATCCAAGTATCAACTTCTCGCCCTTTGTCCATTTAAATGGACTACGTGGAAGCAGAGCAACCCAGTGTTGAATAAACTCATGAACTCTATCAATTGGATGGCGATTGGAAAAATGGAATACCATGTGATGAACCTCACCTGCAGACCCAGGTGTATGTGACCAGCACTGCATTTCCATGCCGGTCAAGGGGCCAGATTTAATGACCAATCCGAGAGTCCTCGCATGAGTCGCAATGGGCATTATTATCGCCCAGCGGTCAACCATACGGCTACCCTCTGTTCTTTCTTTTTCCCAACCAACCTCACTGATGAGTTCACGAAGCGCCCTTACCATTTGCGGTGGGGGCACCGTCGTCTCAAACTCGAGATGCATTGGTTTTACCATAATGCTTCACCGCACGGGTTGGGACACATCAAACCCTCGCAAGGATTTGTTGATAGATAAGTTGTTGAGAGCAGATGAACTGTCGGGCGCCTAACAAATTCGTCAGGTGACTACGACGACGACCAAAGGTCCCTGCGCTCGCTGAACCCGTTCTAAACGGGTCCCGATAACTCGGGTCTTTCTGATCTAATCGCTTGACAGTTTCATCCAAAGAGGTCGCCGAGTCCGCCAAATGATGCTTCCTCATCTTCCTCTTCTTCTTCAACAACAGCTTCAGCAGGAGCGTCTCCACCGGCAGCAGCAACAGGTGCGGCGGCAGCGGCAGGAGCAGCGACGGCTTGGGTCATTGCGTCAGCGATGTCAACACCGTCGAGTGAAGCAACGAGTGCTTTCACGCGGGCGGCGTCTGCGCTTACACCAGCGGCCTTTAGGACGGCGGTTACAGCATCTTCACTGATTTCGTTTTCTGAACTGTGCAAAAGCATAGCAGCGTATACATATTCCATATTTTTTTCACCTCAATATTAACCGAATAGGTCTCCGAGTCCACCAAATCCGGCTTCCTCTTCTTCCTCTTCCTCTTCCTCGGCTGCCTCGGCTGGGGCTTCCTCGGTTTCCACGACGACGCTGGCTGCAACAGTTGCTGCTGCGCCAAGTTGATTTCTCAACTCATCATCTAGGGCGGAATCATCCAGACCCCCTGCAACTCCGAGAGCACTGGCCTGAGCACGGGCAATCATTGTTGGTAGGGTCTTGGAATTGGCAATACCTGCTTCAAAAGCAACAGCAAGAGCCTCAGAGGAGGCCTTACCGAGCAATGTAGGCATGGTTTCTTTAGTGAACCACGAAATGTGGCAGGCTAGGTTGAATGTTCCAGCCATTGCACTAATTAGACTGTTCTCAAAGGCTTCAAGATCAATATCTAAGGCAGTTGGACTGAAGACTACACCGTCTTCAAGAGTACCACATAGACGAAGTCCTGTAACAATTGGCTCTACACCGACCTTTGCAAGTAGCATACCTAAATCACCTTCAAAGACTTCCCCTTCCTTTAGAACGGTTGTAGTCTTGGCAATGTGCACGCTACCCTTCATAATCTTCGCAGGGATATCTACTGAATTTAATTCACCTACTATTGGACCTGGGGCCATACCGGTATCTTGCTTCTCGACAACAATGTCATATGGAGCAATATCTCCTGGCTTTGCAGCACGTCCTGCTTCGGTCTTCTTTAACTCACTATACATCTCAAAGGATGATAATGAGGAAGATTGTACTAGGGCTGGTTGAACGGCACCTGTGAATAGCTCCTCAAGTTGTTCTAATTCTCCACCAGCATCAGTCCAAGCACGACGCATCAATTGCTTCTTGGCAACTTCAATGGTCATGTTATCGCGCAATGATTTGCGCATACCTAGCATTGAACCGGCAGGAACGCCGTGAATATCAATAATGGCCACTACGCCACCGGCGTCAACAGCCTTACGAAGGCTGGCAACTGTGTCTTTTTTCCATGGTGCTACCTTTGGAATCAGAAGACCACCTCCACCTTGTGTGATGGACCCATTGTGGTCTTAATGTAGAAACTGCGGATGTTTCCTGCTCCCCTCTCTAACTTTCGGGTAACACGATCCCAAACTGCAATAGCATTAGCCAACAACTCTTCATGAGATTGTGTACGTGTACCGATTGCGGTGTGGAAAGTAATTCTATCACGGCTGCGAACTACAACAGTGGACTTTAATCCGGCTGCTATCATTCCAGGGTCAACATTTGGAGGGCATGGTCGTGGCATTTTTCCACGAGGACCAAGAACTACACCGAGATAACGCCCGATTAGGGCCATTTGCGAAACTTCAGCAAGGAAGAAATCATATTTATTTGCCAATTTCTTAGCAGTCATCTTATTCTTTCCCAATTCCTCAATTTCTTCAGGAGCAATTACAAAAATTCCTGCTTCCTTGGCCTTAACTGCGGCTTCAGCACCAGCAAACATTGCAACTTGAATGTCTCGACCTCGGCCAGATGGCAGACGGATTTCTTCTTGGACACGATTTGCTGGGTTCTTCAAATCGACATCCTTTATTGTAATTGCAAAGTCAACTGACTCTACAAATTTTCTTTCAGGTGCTGCTTCCAAAGCAGCCTTTATTGCGTCACTTATATTTTGTTCCATTTTTCCTCACCCCTGCGGTCTGCGAGGCGTTAACCTCTCCCGCATTTCGTGCTAGAGATCATTCAAAGCGTGAATCCCATTCTCCCCTCTTAATAATCTCCAAAGCATCCTTTGGCCAGTGACCATCAATCTTCACACGCATAGATACACATGTTCCAATGACTTCACAAGTCAGAGCTTTTATTGAATTTCCAGTAAGGTCATCAGCCTTTTGCTTGGCGACCTCTATTGCTTTTTCAAGAGGTAAATCCTCTTTGGCTGCAGCCATACTCCCGTTGCACTTTGCAACGCCTAGACTCTTGATGATGAGTTCGGATGTCCATGGTTTTGACATGTGTGATACCTCCTTGAGCGTGTCGCCGAATTGACTCCCGTATTTAATCGCGACGCGCGTCACTCAACTCTCTCAATAACGCGAACGTGGTCTGCACGCATGGTCAAAGTCATTGGAATTGGTTGTTCATACAACTCCATAGACACCTCTTC
>JABIHC010000073.1 GCA_018649825.1 Methanobacteriota archaeon | reverse complement strand
TAGCATCACTAGCCACCACCACCAATCCCAAGTTAGGCGATGAAGTGGCTTCATTTCGCCCAATTTCCAAAGATGCGACAAGTCTCCTTCAAAGCGCTCCATCAATGCACCTCAGTCGATTTCTTTGCCTTTGAAAATGCTCTGGCCAATTACAATAGTGAGCACCGTGATAGTGAATAAGAGGGTGCAGGAAATTAAGATATCTATGATAGGGTCGCCGGTTAATGGGGTCTGATGGGCAAAGCCTTCCAAAATGTCTGCTCCTTCAAGGGAGGAATCATAGGAAAAGCCAAAATCCCAATTTGTAACTGTGACCGATTGACCAAGGGCGACGAGTAATTGCGAGTCTGGCCACGTAATGTTTGCAAATCCGTCAACAATAATCATCCCCCATCTTGCTAACGACAATTGAGTAACGGTAGTTTCGGGCGAAAAGACAGAGGTAATTGCCATTGAAAATTCCCATACTCCAAAGACAATTGCTCCAATCATTCCATATTTGTGAATGACCCCCATAGTCATAAAAATAGCAGCATAGGCGGTTGAAAGTAGGATGGTTGCAATAAATATTCCAAACCATAGAAATAAATCTGCGAATCTAAAAAATCCTTCGCCAGGACCCATTAAACCGGTAATTATTGCAGAAATAATTGTTAAAATCGCGAAGTAAGGCCAAGTTAATCCAATGTAGCCAAGTAAGCGGTAGGTCAGTACTTCTGCACGAGAGATCGGTTTGGCGACAATGTAATGCAAAGTGCCACCACTCATCTCATCACGAATAAGTCCGGTGGCAAGGAATAGAGGTAGGAATATTCCAAGAACGAATACAAAGCCAATTTTTCCAAAGCCTAAGATAAACCCGCGGTGAACAGTTTCCTTGTAATACGCATCTTCATCAGGGTCTTCATCTACATTTGGGTCCTTATCAATTATGTAACGGTTAAATGAATCACGAATCTCAATATCACAGTCAATGCCATTATTATTATCGTCAGTATAATCATCAAAACCAATTTGACCTACTCTTACTTGGCAGTCACCATCATCATCATTCCCATGAGAAGCGCTATTTGCAATAGATTTGACATCAAAATCATCTTCGTTAATCCACTTTTCAGGTGGGTCGGGGGGAACAGGAGGGTTTAGCAAACCGGGGTGATCATCTGGATTATTAATTCCAGTACCCAATAGCAACTCTTGCCCATCAACATAGCCATCATTATCTGAATCAAATGAGTCACCATCATTATCTACTGCTTCTATTGTCTCAGTCATCCCTTCGATGTAAAACAACATCACAATCATCAAGATTAGTGCACCGACTCCAAGTGTAGCCCAAGTTGAAAGACGCGTTCGATATTGCCGCATTGTGAATTCGAAAATGGCGGTAGCCTTACGGTCAAGTTTGGAATATACTGTGTCAACTAAGGGGCGGTCTTCAGCCGACATATCATTGCCCTCCAGTTAAGTATCCGAGAATCGACTCCAAATTGTCATCAGGGTTGTCTATTGCGGTAACCATACAACCGCTATCCAAAATAATTTGTGGAAGGTCTTGGTGGACTGCTCCAAGATTATGTGTTTGAACGATAAGGTTTGAATCAGTAGGGAGTGTGACACCAAAGACATCATCATGTTGAATGAATTTTTTTGCCAATTCCCGTGGTTTGTTAGTTGTAAGGGAAATTTTGTGCGGGTGTGCATCAAGCATTTCTCGAATTGCATGAACATTTCCGAGTGCCAGTAAGCGACCATTGTTAAGAATAACAATCTGTTCGGTTATTCTTTCGATTTCCTGCAAAATGTGACTTGAGACAATTATTGTTCTCCCCATGGCACCTAATTCTCTTATGACATTCATTATCGTTGTTCGAGCTAAGGGGTCACAACCCTGCAGGGGTTCATCAAGGATTATCAATTCCGGGTCATTGACTAATGCATGTGCAATTTTCACTCTCTGCCGCATACCCTTGCTGAACTTCCCGAGTTCCTTATGCGCTACATCGGCTAGATCCACAAATTCAAGTACATTCTTTGCCTTGATTAATGCCTCTTCACGGGTATATCCGTGGAGGCGAGCAAGTGTTGCAACAAAGTCAATTGCAGTCATCCAGTCATATAATTCCTCATTTTCAGAAACATAGCCTATGCGGGAATAGGGAGATGAATTCTTCCATGGATCTGTGCCAAATAATCTAATAGTTCCTTGCGAAGGTTTTAGTTTACCTGCTAATAATTTAAACAATGTAGATTTTCCAGCACCATTTGCACCTAACAGGCCAGTTACTCCTCCACTGATAGCAATGCTAACATCATTTAATCCTACTATATTTCCATACCATTTGGAAACATGGTCAAGCATTACAGTAGGTACTTTTTCTTGAGGCTGCCATGCTTGAGGCGCGCCACCAACTTGATTCATATCCGGCATCATTCCCGAGTCACCTCCATTGTGGAAACACGATTTGCAAGGACATATAGTGAAATAACATTCATTATTATTATTGAGACTAAACTCCAAGTCCAAGGGTGATCATACGTGGGGGTTGTACCGATAATCACTTGTCCAACATGAGCAATGCTATCGTATGGAGAAAGGAGATAGAGAATACTTTGGTCGAATAATTGATAGATTAAGAAAGCCAGTAATTTAGTTCCCAAAAACAAACCGAGTAATGATATTGCTGGAAAAAAGCGTCCTCGGCTGACGCTTGAAAGGGCTAGGCCAATGCTTGAATAAGTGATAACAAGAAGAACGCCTGCAAATGTAGCAGCCAAAAACAAAGGCAATGTATCCAATAAGTACGCCCATCCTTCACCCAAAAATAGAATATTTGCCAGATAATATATGAATAATGTACCAAGGATGAGGAGAGACAATATTGTTGCAACAGTGGCGTATTTCATCGCAGTATAATCAATTCTATTTATTGGGCGTGAGAAGTATATTGCAGAAGTACCATTTGTTCTGTCATCACTTATCATTCCGCCAACTATCAATGCGGCAATGAGGGGGAAGCAAATGGCATTTCGGGGAAAGAATCCAAGAACATG
>JABIHC010000160.1 GCA_018649825.1 Methanobacteriota archaeon | reverse complement strand
GCTTCTTGGCATGCTCTAAGTGCATCATGTATTGAACGCAAAACCTCTTCTGTAGCTGCGCCACCAGCGCCACCAACTTCAATAGTTACTAATTTGGCATTATTACATTGATTGATGTAAATATGCTCGGAAATTTCTCCATTGTTTTCTTTACGCAGCACTTCAATATTTCCAGCAAACCCCAAGTCTGATATTTCGCAATCTTGAATATCATCAATCAGTTTCGCCGCACTTGCGCTTGCAATATTTTGCATTTCATTTGCGTCTATTCCACTAATTACAAAAATGCCCCTATTAACCAATTTATGCAAAATTCTATTATCGACTTCTTCCTGACAAAATAATGCATTAACACCCAATGCAACAATCGCGCGTGCTTTGCTTTCAATCAATTCATCTTCCGATTCAAGAAAGGCCACCAATTGGTCTGGGCTTGTAATTTCAATTTCTGCATCCCTGGTAGTTTTCTTTATCCCAAGGGCCGAAGTGAGAAGGAGAATACTTGCATCGGCAATAGATCTAGGTCCATGGGCCAATTCCACTTTTTTATCAATAACAACACCGCGAATCAATCTACTTTCACTCAAATCACCAGCTCTAGATTTAGCAAGAATAACCCTTTCACTTGAGCAATTAATAACTCCATCTTCGATGAATGTAGTTTGCTGAATTGATTGGCTAATTAAGTTTGCAATTTTGCTTCCTGAATTGGAAATAAATTTCCCGCCCAATGCCGTAATTGCAACATTTGTCATTTGTTCATTGTTTTCGCGGTCAAAACAAATGACATTTTGATTAATGTTAGCAATAGCAATTTCTAACGCTTTGGCATATCCTTCAATTAGTACCAGTGGGTGTAAACCTCTTGATAGTAATCTGCCCGCTTCTTGCATCAATTCGGCAGCAAATAATATGCATCCCGTCACTCCATCGCCAGCCGCTTCTTCATGCGCTTCGCCAAGGCTAACAAATGCCTTTGCAGCAGGGTGTTTTATCATTAATTCGGAGACTATTTTGGCACCATCATTTGTAATCGCAACTTCCCCATTGCTCTTATACATCATTTTGTCAAGCCCTTTTGGCCCATATGTGCGGCGAAGAATATTTCCAAACGCAATTGCTGCAGAAATGAGTTTTTGCTGAACCTCCACTCCACTTGTTACAGTAGATGAATCGCGCAAGATAACCACTGGCCCCTCGCCCGTACCCGCCTGTCCAACCACAACCTCACCTATTCTTGCGGCAACGCCCCCATTCATCAAGGCTTGGCATTAGGGAAAAACACATTATTCTACAAAATTAGGATTATCCACCACAATAGGGCAACGAGCCCACTAAGCCCAGTGGTCCAATAAAGGTGCCTTCTCTCCTCGCGACCGAGCAAATCATGGTTAGTTTCTGAACTGATGTGGCGGCTTTCATCACTTTTGTCCTTTCGAATCCAAGCAAGAGTTGAAAGTGATATTCCAGTCATAATAACTGCCATTAATAGAACTAATATTGCAGTTGTAATATTAGCAAATTTCGTATGTAATTTGTCAATTCCAAGAGGACCTAATAAAGCAAATAATGACGGGAGGAAGGGCATCAAATATGAAAAAGAAAACCAAAACGCTTGGTCAAATAATGTTCTTTCATCCATTTTGGTTGTGGTATCTTCGTGACGCCATACGAACCACCATGAAGAAAAACTTGCCATTGCCATACCCGAGGAGGCGACAAGGTACCAAAGTAGGGTTGGAGCCACAGAGCCGAAAGGGCTTTCGCTTTTCTTATTTTCTTTTCCGAAAAATATTCAAATAAAATTATCTTCGACCCTTTTTACGCTTTCCCTTTCCCCTGCGTTGAGTCTCCCAAGGGGCATCATTTTGTCCCCTGTTGTCTGAAAAATCCCAATCACCACGAGACCCTTTGCTCTTTTTGGCCAACCATTTAGGCATTTCCGACATACCTTTTATTTGTAATTGGAGTCCTAATTCTTCCTCCATATCTTTTACCATTGAACCACCCGGTCCGACGGCCGCTCCAATCATTTTCTCCGCCACATAAATGGTTGCTGAACTCGGGCTAACGAGGTCAATTTCACAACGCATATGAAGCATATCTCGTATTGCTTGAGCAACTCCTTCTTGTGCATATTTCAGAACAGGGCTTTTACTTCCTCCCTTTCCTCCTGCAACTGGAACAACTGATATTTCCGAGCCAAAGGCAAACATCTCATGACTTACCTTTCCACTGGGGAACTCAACAATTTCAATGACTGGGCGAGAAAGGTCTTCTTGCATTCCAGACGGTGGTTTAACAACCATTCTCAATTCTAAAACCTGCGCGACTTTCCCGTGTTCTATGTGCAAGACGGTGTCGAGAACTTGAGGTACTAAACCCAACTCCACTTTTCCAATTAATCTTTGGATTGCTTCTAATGCAGAATTTGCATGAGTGACTCCAAGTAGTCCAACACCTGCTAATCTAACATCACTAAATATTTCAAAATCCTTAGCCCTTCTAACTTCATCAAAAATGACAAAATCAGGCCGAACAAGGAAAATAATTTCTGCTGTTTTTTCAAGATCGCCCTCAAGTGGTGCATATTGAGTAATCCTTTCAACCAATTGTAAATCTCTTGGTGCCTCCATGGTTTTCACCATGGCTCCAACTTCCTCATCAAGGAATTCAGCAACAGCCTGTGCAAGAGTAGTTTTTCCTGAACCAGGTCGGCCACAAATGAATACGCCCCTATGATGATCCGATAATCTACCGATTAATTTGCTATGTAAATCATATTCTGATAAGGATAGTTTTGCCACAGGCCGAACAATAGTAATTTCTCTTGCATCTGAAAAGGGAGGATATGCGCAGGTAATTCGCAAGTCTCCAATTTGTAATACTAAACAACCCGTGCGATCAATTTCTCTAAAACAATCGTGTCGTTCCGGATTGCCCTCAATCAAACTTTCCAAATCACCTTGGAGTTGCTCCATCTCAATGTTTGTCCAGTCCTTTTCCCCATCAACATCACATAATATTATGTTGCCAATCATCCCTCTTTTTGTGCGAGGGACGCATCCTGCTTTTAGAAAAAGGGTGCTTACATCTGCTTCAAGCATGGATTCAATATTAGCCGGTAATTCCGGGTGATTTCCGAGTGTAGCCATGCCTCTCACTCGATAGGTGGGCGGCTTCTTGTTTTCACCCCTTCGGCGAAAGGCAACAAGAAAATACCATCATCCATTTGCCGGCTCAAGTTGGTAATAGGTCCACCAAATTATTGAGGCGATGATAAATCCGAGCGCAATAGAGCCAACCAAGGGAAAACCATATCCTGTGGTGAATACATTTGACATTATTCCGGCGAGAATCAAGTAAATAACCCATGAAGCCACCCTCATTCTAGTCATATCAAGTGCCTCCACAGTCATTTGGTAATTGATAATGCCAGTGATAATTGCAGTTGCAACCATCATTCCAGCAAAGGCCCAAAAACCATTCATTAATCCATGCGAATTAGCAATAATTATTGCAATAAGTGTCTCAAAAACGAGGAGGAGGGACAAGGTGCGCATACCAGCCATAGTACCCCCAGCGGCGGTCTATTCTTCAATAATCCCCCTGAGGACTTTGGTAAATCATCATACAGATTATTCATACATAGTTGGTTTTATCAACTTCCCCTTTGAATCTTTGAGGTATAATGTGAATTTTTCCAATGATTTATCTTCTTCAGTAAATTCAAAATTTTGCTGCTTATCAAACCCCTGTTTTCGATATACCTTTGGAGTAAAGGATAGGCCCTGAATCCCAATATATCTGGCGCGCGGAACAATTGTGGTAAGCCTTGCATACCCCGCATTCCATAATCCCAGCGCCGTCATAGCATCTTGAGAGGTGGGTGTGTTTCTTGTTTGTTTGATAGCAAATGGCGGCGTTATTGCATCGTCGGGAATGTCAAGCGTTTTGCCACTATATTTTCTTCGTGGTTGCATCATCCAATGCGGCATAAATTTTTTCCTAATGCGGCGGTGATTGCGCTTTTTGTATGGTACACCTTCAAGATAAGTTTCTTCATATTCATATACGATGTGCTTAATGTTGTCCCAAACTTTTCGAGTTAAACAATATCCCCAGAAATGCCTATTTGTGGGGACCACTTTATCCAAATCTTCTAATTGATCACTCTGATTTGAATCATTTAAATTGAAGGCCATAACAGTTCCAACGTTATCATATTGATGGGCCCAATCTGACATTTTTAGAACAGTTTCAATATATGTTGGGGCTAATTCCATATCATCCTCAAACAATATTATTCGGTCATAACCAAGTCCATCAAATAATTCTCGTCTTGCTCCAATGAGGTGTCGGCCAATTCCAAAATTTGAATTTCGGCAAACAATTTTTTTACTCTTTATGGGTGAATTATCAATCATCTCAATGAGTTCTTCTTGATTTGCTTCACGCCCACCGTCCAAGTAGAAATGGAAGTCAAGAGTTTGACTTTCAGGATTTTTTTCTAAACTTTCAAGAGTACGTTGAAAATAATGTAAACGCTTGAAGCCGATTACAAGTATTGCGGTTTTCACAATATCCCCTCCTTCATCCGCAGCAGCCACCACCACATAACCGCGCCGCTTAGAAAAACACAAATTTGGCAGCAAAAAAAGCCTAATTATTCAATCGCATATATTATGACCGGCCTACGCTTGCGCAAGATAACGGGGAGCATGTTGGAAGACGCATCATCTTCACAGGCTCCAAGAGCCCTGCTATCTGTATTTGACAAAACTGGAATTGTTGATTTTGCCCATGGTTTGGCAAAAATTGGCTTTGAAATTCTTTCAACTGGTGGTACTGCGAGACTGTTACGCGAATCGGGCCTCGAAGTTATTGATGTGTCAAGTGTAACAAATCACCCCGAATGTTTTGATGGCCGCGTCAAGAGTCTTCACCCGGCAATTCATGCCCCATTACTCGCCCGCCTTGAGAGAAATGACGACCGCCAAGGGTTGAATGATTTGGGATATTCTCCCATTCAGGTCGTTGCCGTGAATCTATACGCCTTTGCCGATGCCGCGGCAAAAACTCCCCCTTTACCCGACCCCGAATTACTTGAAATGGTTGATATCGGGGGCCCGACTCTTATTCGCGCATCTGCAAAAAATCACCAACACGTTATTATCGCTTCTAATCCACAAAATTATTCTTCAATCTTAGAGAAGATCGCAAATGCAAATGGTTCAAGCGGAGTTAGCCTTGATTTTCGTCGTCAATTAGCACTTGAAGCATTTGAGCATACAGCATCCTATGACTCGGCAATCGCCAATGAATTACACAATCGCTGGGTTGGAGATGCAGCAATACCAGATGAAGTCAGCGAGCAAGCTTTATGCCTCCCTAAGCAATTACTCATGTCTGCTGAACTAGACCATGTTTTGCGCTATGGGGAGAATTCACACCAAGCAGCGGCTCTGTATATTGAAGCAAAATCATTAGCCCCCTCATCGCCTTCAACACTAGTAACTGCAAAAGTAGAGGGGGGCAAGGCAATGTCATACAATAATTACGCCGACGCAGACTCATGTCTCCGCCTCTGTCGTGCACTTTCAACAGATGAATGGCCCCAAACTCCTCATGCATGTATTATTGTAAAGCACAATAATCCTTGTGGGGCTGCACTTGGGAAAACCCAATTGGAAGCCTATGAGGCAGCATTAGCAAGTGACCCCGAATCTGCATTTGGTTCAATCATTTGCTTTAACGAACCAGTCGAAATGGAAGTTGCAGAGGCACTAAAGCCCTTATTTCTAGAAGTATTGATGGCTCCAGCATATGTTGCTGAAGCCAAGACCTTAGTCATGGAAAAGAAAAATCGCCGTATTCTCACAATACCTTCGCCAAATAATCGTCTTTCCTCTCTGCCCCGACTTGTGGTAAAAAAACCGGTAGAGGGTGGGTGGTTGGTACAAACAGAGGAACCTCCAGTCATCGATTGGGATAAGGCAAAAGTGGTAACTAAAGTGAAACCTACTGCTGAACAAATTGCAAGTATGAAATTTGGAGTGAGAATTTGCGAACAAGTAAAATCTAATGCAATAATTATGGTAAAGGGCACCCGTACAATTGGTATTGGCCCGGGGCAGACCAGTCGCGTTGAAGCGGTTAATATTGCAGCCCGAAGAGCTGGCGATGAAGCACCAGGTTGTGTGTTAGTGAGCGATGCATTTTTTCCTTTTAAAGATGGAATTGAGCGCGCAGCAGCAGCAGGCGCAGTTTCAGTAGTTCAGCCCGGGGGCAGCATTCGCGACCAAGAGGTAATTGATGAAGCCAATGAGCGCGGAATGTCAATGCTATTTACTGGCCACAGATTGTTTAGGCACTGAATCAATCGCGGTGTTCCACTTTAAACCAAATCCACCAAACACCAATTACTGCAACTATTGCAATGAAACCTTGACCCCAACCAGGGTCTCCCATTGCAGTCGTAACCCAAATTGAAATTGTTGACATTATGATGATGAAAACAATAATCCATATTTTTCCATGCTTTGGTAAAGTTTTTCCTGTTGAGTAATATTTGTACAAACTTTTTCCAAAAAATCGATTGGTTAATGTCCAACGAAATAATTTTTTATTTGAAAGACTAAATAAGTATGCAGCCGGAACAGACCAAGAGACAGTTGGCCAACCTGGAACCCATATTCCAATGATGGCGAAAATGACGAATATTAGGCCGATTACAACATATATTTTTCGCCGCAACGGACTTGCATTGCCCGAGTAATGAGAAATAATCTCATCGACCGAATCAAATCGGATACTACCCTCTGGCATGAACTCCCACATTCAATGGGCTATGCATCGCATACATGAGGTGTTTCTAGGAATAATCTCTTCAATCTATGCCCATTGGAGGAAAATAGGGGGGAGTAGTAATTTTGATTATGCCGCGCGTTGCAACTCCAGATAGCCCCCTCCGTCTCGCGGTATTTATTTCAGGTTCCGGTAGCGGAATGGAGGCGCTAATCTTACATCAACAACACTTGGATGATATTGGGGGTTGCGCCCATATTACTTCGCTAGTAATCTCTAATAAAGCAAATGTTGGTGGAATACAAAGGGCCACAAATCTAGGAATAAGTAGTTCAATAATCTCTCTTCCATCTGGCGAAAACATGGATACGCGTAGGCAAAAGCATGAAGAATTGATACATCGGACTTTAATTGAAAATGATATTGAGGCCGTAATTCTTTCAGGATATATGAGAATATTGAGTCCTTGGTTTGTAAGCAAGTGGGAGGGGAGATTGCTAAATATCCATCCGAGTCTATTGCCGAAGCACCCTGGTGCTCACGCGCACCGAGATGCACTCCTAGCGAATGAAAAAATTTCGGGCTGCACTGTACATTTTGTTGATAGTGGTGTTGATACAGGTCAGATAATCGCCCAAGTTGAAGTGCCAGTACATGCTGATGACAGCGAAGAATCATTGGCGGAAAGAATAAAAATTGCTGAGCACAAATTATATCCACAGGTAATTGATGATTACTCGATTGGGAAAATAATTAATTAATGTAATCAACGATTTTTTGATAATCAATAGGATAGTTCATATTCCAAAAACAACTATCCTCAATGTTGTTATTATTGAACACATCCATTCCAACCTGCAAACAACCCAATTCGTGAAGTAGCCAATTTACACTTACCCCCTTATTCTTTTCTTTATCATCTATTTTTTCTTGACGGGCAATGTTCATTTCAATTACGTTTTTTAGGATTATCAATGCCTTTTCAGTCTGAATTAATGCGAGGAGTGGCTCAATTCCACTTTGACTTTTTGGCACAATAGCCCCTGTTTCCTCATTACAAAAAGAAGAAAGCACTGTGAATATATTAGGAGTTAGTAATGGCATATCGATTGGACATAATTGAACCCATTGAATATTATTTTTTTGAGCCCATTCAAGCCCAGCAAAAATACCAGCACAAGGCCCAGATAATTGGTGTGTATCCGCAATACTTTTCAAATCATTAATTTGGGGCGGGTCGCCTGTTTTATTTGCTAATAATATATTTTGCAAAGGGGTCTTTTGAAGCAAGTTATAAGTGCGCAATAACATACCTTCGCCATTTATTTGGAGGAGGTTTTTATCTTTACCCATCCGTTGTGATTGGCCCCCTGATAATATCAGTCCAAGCATCATTTCACCCTTGTTGTAATGCCGCCATTTTTTCCATTGCCAATTCCAATTCTACGGAAAGGGATTTTACTTTCGCCATTAATACTCGTTGTTCGCGAATAGATCTAGCCGAGGGTAGCCATTGAAGCAGTTTGGCCATATCGGCAGCATCCCTCTCAACAGTCCAATTTAGAACATCCTCAAGCACAGGGTCATCAGCAGAGAGAAAACGCTCAACCATGTCAACCCCACCCCTATTCTTGACTTGAACCTCACTCATTTAGGAGGCGTTGTCGTATCCTTTCGAATAGTTCGCCTCCTTTTGCAGCCGATTTGATAATTTCTTTGGGGAAGTCAATATTATTTCCTCCTACAATCAATACAAGAATAACTGTTTGATGCGACATCCCCCCCTCTAAACTTAGGGAAATTAATTCTTCATTATTAGGGATGGGGCGAGTGCGATGAATTTCTTCAATAATTTCTAATAATGATTCAAGAGAATGCTTTGAATTGGTCTTGATTAAGGAAAAAAATTCAGACCACACGCCCTGTTGTAAATCGCCATCATCAAGGTTTGCAAGGATTAACCCCACTAATTTGAAATCCTCCCTCCCTCCTCTTTTCCATAAAGGCAGGAGTAGTTTTTGTATCCCCCCTCTGGCTTCACCAAAGCAGGTAAATAACCAGGATGCTATTCTGCGCATTTGTGGGTCCGTAGTTCCAAGATGGAAGGCAAACCCCCCAGACTCCCCCAATCTATCGGTCATTGATTTTGCAATTAATACCGGCACGCCAATTGTATATGCTTCACGCAATATCGGTAAGATTTTTTTGGGATGGAGTGCTGTTTTTTCTGGGACAGAGGAAAGAAAATCATCAAGCGGGTCCAAAATAACCCCTCAAACTGTTTTTGTCCGAATGTTGTCAAATAAACTGCCAACTAAAGAAACACTATCCTTGAGGGTTGATAGCATTTTGTCAACCATTTTATCTTCAAATCTTTCTTTAACAATTTTCTTCAAATGTGCTTCAATATCTTCAAATTCCTTATCACTAATATGGAGATTATTTCTCAAATGTGCAACGACGCGATATTCGTCACGAGACAAAGATTCATTCAACAAAGCCACTTCATATACCCTTTCGAATACTCTAAGGCGTTCTGCAGTTGCCATTTCCCTCCCCCCTTCAATCTCAGTACCTTCTTGGATCGCCCGGTAAATGAGGGCGGGTTCCTCAGGCTCAAGTTTTAGTTGGTTTGATAATTTGATAATCAGGCGCTTTTCTTCACGGTTTAATATGCCGTCTTCAAGCATTACCTCAATGGTGCCTTTGAACACCTCATGTGTACGTACCGTCTCTTCAGACACATTACCCCCACCTCGCTCCTGCTTATTCAGCCCATCGCTAAAACAATTTTTTGATTATTATTGTCCCGAGAGTTCAAATGTGATGCCATGTCGCCTATGTTTGAACCGATGGTTCTATCCAACTCACCAGCACATTTGTGCATCCCCCCTTTCGAGGGCTGAGCGATTTTTCCATTAGTAGGAGGATTATTAATGACAAAAAAGCATTATCAAAAAAATAATAAAAAGGGCCAAGGAAAGGCTATGAAGTATATGATAAAAGCAACCTTGAAGGTTGACGGCAGTGTGCAAAGAAAGGATATCATTGGGGCTATTATGGGCCAAACCGAGGGCTTACTCGGCGATGAATTAGAATTGCGCAAATTGCAGAGAACAGCACGCGTTGGCCACGTTGATGTGGAAATTGAAAGCATAAAAGGAAAAGTTTCCGGAATAATTACGATTCCATCAAGCATGGATAATGTTGAAACTGCAATTATTGCATCTAGCCTTGAAACCATTGATCGAATCGGACCTTGCAAGTCAATTATTGTCGTCGACCAAATTCAAGATATCCGCGTAACAAAGCGAAATGATGTTGTTGAAAGAGCAAAGAGCCTATTGTTGGAAATGGTAAGTTCTGGCGAATCAGCCAGTAAGACTGTAATTGAAGAAGTTCGCTCAGTATTAACAACTCAGCAAGTAACTGCCTTCCATGGATTAACATGTGGGCCCAATGTCGAAACCAGCGATTCATTAATTATTGTTGAAGGACGAAATGATGTAAAAAATGTCATTAATTTTGGCATTAAGAATGCAATTTCCGCCGATGGCGCAGGGAATATTAAGCAGGAATTAATTGACTTAGCAAATGCTAAGGAAAATGTAACCGTTGCAATCGATGGCGATCGCGGCGGCGAAATGCTATTTAGAGAATTATTTGGGCAATTAAAAGTCAACTTTGTAGCCCAAGCCCCTGTTGGGCAAGAATGGGAACTACTTCCACAAAAGACAGTTACCAAGTGCCTTCAGTCAAAGGTTGACGCAAGCCTCTTCAACAAAAAGCTCCTCAAAAAAGAAGCCGAAGATGACGGGGTAGAACCTGAAGAAGCAGAAGTTGAAACTCCAGCACGAGCAACGGAATTATTCGCACATTTGGAAGGATTGGCAGCCAACAAAGCAGTAATTGTTTATGTGGATGGTAATGTTTCGGACCCAATTGGTCCATCAAAACTCGCAGGCGCAGCCGAAGAAGCAGATGGTGCAGTAGCAATTGTTTTCAATGGCCCACTTTCTGAAAGACAACTTGAAATTGCCAGCGATGCTGCAATTGAAACTGTTGTAGGAAAGTCTGCTGGTAAGGGTTTCAAAGTATCTGATGATGTTGAAACATTCCTTGTTGCTGATTTTGAATAACGTTTACAATTAACTCACTTTCAAGCCACTAGTTGTGGTCGGGGTGGATGATCGTTGTAAGTTATTAGTTCATCCCAATCCCAAAATTGCAATTGCACCGATAGTAAAGAGGAGTGGTAACATTATCATTTCCACACCAGAACGCATTCTTCCTAAACTAGATAATTCAGTTCCACGATGAATATTTGATTTTATTCCCGGTGCATCTTCATCACCGACCATTTCAAGTAATGTGTTTTGTAGAGACCCATCTAACCCTTCGCTTTGTAATTCTTCATTAGTTCTTTGTCGAGTATTTCCTAACAGATAAACCGGCTCTCCAAGTTTGAGTCCAAAGAGTGTCCATCGATGCTTTTTCACTCTCCCACCTCCTACTAGATTTGCAATTGCTTGAGATTTGAAATCTTGAAGTATAGTTTTGGCAAATGCTCCATCCCAGCGTTTACGAAACTTCCCCCAATCCTTACGTTTGAATGTTTGTGGATTTACTCTTATTCCACCTGTGCCATCATGTAGTATGAAAGAGCACCCACCTTCATCTGTACGAACAGTATGCCAATTACATTCTTCCCTTGAACCATCTTTTGTCTGTACTGTCCTACAACGATATTGTTCATAGGACCAATTAAAGGCAACCATGTTATCCATCACCATACTTTGATGCCCATCTACTACAACCCTGAGAATACCTTCGGGGGCAGGTCTAACTTGGCCAACTAATTCAGGGTGCCCAGCAGCAATTGAACGGATTAGCGATGTTGGTGTATCAATTTTTTGACGCATTAATTTTACATTGTAATAACCCACTATTGTAATTAGAACGCCTGCAATAATAGCGACAACTGCCGGCATAATCGATTGATAGGCAGCAACGAATTCACCGAGTGCATACAATGAAGTAATTATTGCTAATAATATGAGTATTGAGAATGTAGTAGTGGTAGCAGGAATAGGCGTTCCAACATTCACTGGGTGTTCGGGGAGAGGAGAACCGTCCCCATCTGGGCCATAAAGGTCATCATCATCCCAACTAGCAGGGCCAGGTGCCGCCATAATCCAATCAGAGGGGTCATTCGTAGGTACAAGAGTAGATTGACCCAAAAACCAATTATCAATACTTAATCCCCTTTCTTCTGCTTGGCTATTTAGTTCTTCAGGAGAAATAGAATTTTTGCGGATTTCCATTAATTCTGATTCAAAAGAACCAGGGAAAGCAAAAGACATTATTATCAACCCTAGAGGTATTATTAACAATCCCGCTGCATACTGCTCGCCATCAACTGCTCCAAGAGCAACATATATCCCAGCGAAAAACACCAACAGACCAATTATGGCCATTAACCACGAGCCCCATGAACAAGGCTTAGTGAATTTAAAAACTCCTCCTTGCAAGTCTAGATTTTTTTTCCCCATGTTTCCCTCTATTCCGCTCCCCCTATGTATTATTTGTTGAAATTTCACCCGATATCAAATTATTTAGGGTGAAAGATATTCAATGGGTACTGGCATCGGAGGTCATGCAGGGGCAAAGTATTGAGGACGTAGCAGATGGCGCGCCTGCAGAAACGATTGACGAAAATCCTTCGCAGATGAACGAACCGGCAATAGGAAATCACATGGATGATGCGGTAGAAATGCAAACACAAGACGGCACAGCCACTCCGTCTCCCTCGACGCCAGCACTTCACGATAGTGTAGTGGGTGGAGATGGCACGAATCAGATGGCATGGGTTAGTGCTGGTCTTGTCGTGGGTGCGATTCTTTTGGCTATGTTCGGTGTGATGTCGGATGCTTGGGCAGTACAAGAGGAATCGTCAACAATACTTGGTGTGACTATTTCTGTGGAATCAGAAGTTGGACTTGACGACATGTCTATGACAAGTTGCCTCGAAGATAATTGTACTACAGTGATCAATGATTTAAGTAGTGCATATGATAATTGCACATCGGCTGCCGAAGAACTTGAATACAACAAAACTCAACAAGATGAGGTGTGTGGTGAATTAGGTGAAACTGCAAGTGCTGGATTCACTGGAATGATACTCATTTCTATTGGTATTTTAGTAATGTTAGCGACGCTCGTTACATCGTTCATGGAGTTCCGCGGCACGAAAACCCCTTATTCGCAATACTATCCATTTGGTGGTGCTGGATTTGTTTTGCTTGGCGTTATTGCTTGGTATGCGATGATGCCAGAAGGTGATGCCAGCCTAGGATTAGGTGCTTGGTTAACTATTGTAAGTATTATTTTAGCAGCAGCGGCCGGAGGGAGTTCTATGTATTTTGGAGAAAATAGTAACGGGGGCGACGCCACCTCTACTCCTTGGAAAATGCAAGAGAGGCGTTATAGGAGCGAAGGAGAGGCAGTGCGAGCCACAATGACAAATTCAGATATCACTCATGAGTTTATTTTACGAGAAGCAATTCATGGACAAAAATCATCATCTTTGATTGTTGAGGGAAATCTTCTCCGTTTGGTTACTACAGAACGAGATACTGAGGGGAATATTACTATTGAAGATAAATTAATACTCCAACGCTCAGCCCTTCAAGGTTTTACCCATATGAGATTAGATTGGCTGGACTCTGGTAAATATGCTTGGTGGGGGATGGGGGTTGCCGGACTTGTCTTACCAGTTGTTGGAGTTGCTGCAGCAGGCTCATTATTGGTGCCGGGAATAATTCTTTCATTACTACAATGGGCAGACCCCGAGGTATTTACATTCGAAACTTCAAGTGGCCGTTATAGGCAAATAATTTGGCGCCTTGGTTCAAATCTTGAATTGACTGGAGCAAGTATGAATTGCTTAGATGGAATTATGAAACAACTTCTTCAAGGCGACGAAATAGACACCTCTGAATTAGATCAAATGGCTGGAGAAATTGATGTCAAACTCAGTGCATTAATGGCTGAAAGCGAACAGGAAAAAATGATGCGAGCAAAAGCAAAAGCAGATTCAAAAGCAGAGAAAAAGATGCAAAAGGAACTTGCTAAAAAAGCCAAATTAGAAGCAAAAGAAATTGCCAAACAACAAGCAGTAGAACAACAAGCAGCAGAACAACAAGCAGCAATTATTGGCGGAATGCAAATGGCCGAAGCCTCTCCTCAACCACTGCCGGCAAACATGCAAGACCCTAGCACCATACAACCCTTGCCTGCACAAACAATTGCTGCGCCAATCTCTAATGGCGAAGCAATTAATTCTGTAATTCCACCTCAAGATGGAGGAATATCAATCCCCCCACCTCCTCCTGCGCCCCCCCAAGCGGTGGTGTTAGGAGAGGAAGAATTGGCCACTGACAATAGTGCCGAGTTACCCCCGCCCCCGCCGCTTCCTCCCACAATAACAAATGAAACAAATACAGAACTCCCTCCTCCACCCCCCCCGCCTCCTTCCGAGAGTTCCTCTCAACCCCCCCTCTCTGAATTACCCCTTCCCTCACCAGAGCCGCCCGCAATAATTCCTCCTCCACCATCCATGATGGCTCAACTCCCTCCTCCGGAAATGGCGCCCTTGCCACTTCTCCCTCCATTATCGTCGGGCCTCCCTCCTCCACCCACTCCCTCATCACAAAATATGCCACCCCCCCCACCTCCACTATCGTCAGGTCTCCCACCGCCACCTCCGCCATTGTCTCATGGGGCTGACCCAATGGACAATTTTGAAAGGGAAATGGGGACTTCGTCGCCCCCTCCCGCACTTATGGCACCTGTTGTCGCTTCGCCCCGAGTAGATACAATGAGTAGTGCAGAAAAAAATGAGTTACTCAATGCTTTAGGCGATTAATTTACAAGCCATATTTTGAGGCTAAAAAGTCCGGTATTTTTGATACTTATGCCGAAACAATATTTCCAGCAGAAGGCAGAATTACTGCAGTTCTAAGTTTTGAAATGGCTGATGAAATTTGGGCGAAATCTGTCATTTTTGGTAATTGCTCATCATCAGCAACCAATGGCAAACTAATCCCGGGTCCAGGTATTCGGTGGAGTGCTAAGCCAAGTTGTTTAGAATTGCCAATTAGATCATTCACAGATTTTAGTCCACGTGATTGTAATCGCTCGATGCTCCATCTATTTAATGCCGAAGCGATAGTTATCAATTGAGAAAAATTTTCACATACAGTCTTCATCATCGTAGAACTTATTTCAGCCACGGGAAGACTTCTTATTGTTAATCTCAATAACCTATCCACGCGAATATCTCTCGGAGTTATTCCAACAACCTTTGCTAATTGGCGGCGCATTATATCCACTACAATTTCATCATCATCACCGATTTCATCCAGCCCAATGATTGCAAATAACTCATTTCCAAGTTTGGAAAAATGGTCCCACCCACTATGCTTGGAATTTACAACTTTTGCTTTGTCTAATACTTGTAATTGCTCTTCAGGCTCTATAGTTGGAGTAATATTATTCTCTTGTGAACTATTGATTATTTTATCTTGCACCACTTTTTGAATTGCATTATTAGTACTTTCATTTGCAGATTCATCTTGAACATTGATTTCATTTTCCACTTGGTTGACATTATTAATTGCATTTTCTTCGTTGTCAACATCTTCTACCAATTCCTCGTGGAAATTATTTTCCATGTCGGCAATTGCGGCTTCAAGAACTTCGATTTCAGAATTTGTAGTTTTATCATTGTCAATTTGTGGCATTAGGACTGGCCTAGGCGTATTTAGTGGTTTCCAGGCCACCCATTCGTGTGTTTTTTCCACAGGAGATAATTTCGCCAGTGTAGCAGATAATGAAGGGATATCCTCCATCAAAGCCTGCAATTTTTCTGGACACCTCAATTCAAGATTAATGCTGGTTGAAAGAGCAAGATCTCTTTCCCAAGGCAAATAATTTAGTCGCTTTCTGATTTGAGGGTGCTTTTCCATGACATTTTGGATTGAAGGCATTCTGCGCCCCAACTCTAAACTATTATCTTGTAACATTTTTCTTAGACCGCTAGTTTCCCAACCCATTGCGTCCCACCCATCGAATAGTCGCGATAGTTCAATATTAAGTCTATCAAAACCCTCAGTTTTTGATTTTGATTTAATGCCACATTCTTTTATTTTATTTTCAAATGCAGCGAGCGTGTATTCGGCAGTTAATATTGACTCATCAGCCTTCCCGCTAGCGAGTAATTTACGCCACTCGGATTCAAGAAGAACGCGGTGTCTTAAGTTTCGCCACCTTCGCTTTTCCAACCACCCATTTGCAATTTGAATTGAATTGTCTTCGAGGATTGCATCTTGTAAAATGCTGACCATTTTTTCAGCCTCATCCTTCCCCCCCATTGAGATATCAAGCCGCAATATTGAATCTACTACCTTTCTTGCTTCTTCCAATATTGGTAATTGTTGATTGAATGAGATTAGGGCTTCTCGAGGTTGTTCATCAAATCGTTGTTGCCAAAGAGCCATTGAAAAGCCCAACCCAGACCAAAAACTAACTAGTTCACTTCCTTTGTTAATTTCAGAACGAGTTTTTTGCTCAAGTTCTTCAGAAATAGTGATTAATTCTTCTAATTGCTCTATTTTTCCAAATAGTTGATTAGCGCGTTCAGAATATTCAGGCCAAATATTCAGTTGTTCTTCAAGGCGCTCCCAAATAGTGTCGTGTGTATTGATTGCCAATTCAATTTCTGCAATCTTTGATTCCCAAACAAGCAGATCTTCTGCCGGCACAACCTCATTCAAAGGCAGATTGATACCTCTTGCTAACCATTGTTGTAAGCGTTGTTGCAATTTACTTAATCTTGAATGGAATGATGATGAAACCGCATTGATTTCTTGTTGAAGGCGCTCTAATGAATCACTTTCGCCCCCCCCCCCAAGGGTTTGAATTTCTATTCGCCGTTGTTCAAATATCTGCCCCAATTCTTCATCAAAAGGTGCAATTTCCGTACCAATCACAGATACTATCACTTGGTGATTTTCAGCACGATTTGAAATCTCTTCCAATTTTTCAGCAGCTTTGGCCAAGCCCCCTAAATAAATATTGCCAACTCCAAAACCTCTACTTTCTAATAACTCTGCCATTTCTCGCAGATGGTGAATCCTCCTGCTCTGTTTTTTCTCAAGGTTATCTACTGCTTCAATCAATCCATTCGGGTCTGTTGGATATTTCATCGCTTCACAAACCTCATTTGATTCAAGAGCCATTGATGTATCAAGAGCATCTAATCTATCACAGACCTTTTCGAGAAGTTTTGTTTTACCTTCTTTCTCCCATAGATGATAATACGCCTCGGCTTCAAGACCCCAAGGGCGCAGATTAAGTTGCATTCTTCTATATTCATTGCGTACGATTTCAGCATTATAGGGGTCATCCAGTAATGGAATCCATTCATTTATCGCCTCTTTCCAATGATTGGGTAATTTCATCAATTGCTTTCTTAATTGTTCAGAATCTTCAATATGTTTTTCATATTGCAGAATATTCTGGCTTGCTTGCTCAGGATATTTGATTAATACTTCTTTTATTTTATCAATATCATAACCCAATGATTTTGATTTTTGCAGGCGCTCTGCCCACCAACCATTTTCATTTCGATTAGTCAAACCGCTCCCCTCAACCTTTGCTGTAAATAGGAGGGCCTTTTCAATGTCGGTTTGTTTTTACCCATAGATGTGCTTTTTAGCCCTAAACACAAATCTCCGTAGATTCTATTATTACTCGTCAAATACTATTTCGGTACAGATTTTTTGGTTGGCAAAAGCCACTTTTCAATGTCATTTCTTCCGCAGACCATAAAACACTTGCGAGTCGGCTTAGTGATGATGGACCCATTTACAGTTGTATTGGCCTTTTTCTTAGTGGTCGCAAGTGGAACCCTAACTTGGTGGATAGCCACAGTTGATTCTAATCTTCGTCAAAATCGTTCGGAAGAAGTTACTGAAAGGGAAAAAATGTCTGAAACCATTCTTCAAATCAACAATTTATTATTGGATATGAATGGTGGCATTAATGCTATTTTATATGCCCACCCTGGATTAAAGAGCCTTATTAATGCTCATAAAACACTTGATTTAATTGAGGCGAGCGTAGGTGGAATAGAAACCAGCGAAAATCAAATTGTTGCAGCCGAAAAACTTCTTTCATCAATTAGGGGATTATTGGCAACAGTTGATGTGGACGGAGATCTAGTTAATGCGGAGAAGAATATTGACCCGGGTATGCTTCAACTATCAAATCGAATTTATGAGATATTAACGCAAGTGGGGCTTGGGCCCGCTGATTTGGGGCTTTCAGACCTTGAATCACGCCGCCTCGGTGAATTAGCATACAGGAGTGGCCACAGATCCTGGGCTTTGTCCTGTTTTGAAGAAGCAGCACGCTTGGCACCCGGTGAAAAAATCACCCTTCGGGCACTTGAACATTTGTCTACCGAAGCAGGAGATGACGAGGGTAAGAGAATTTGGCTTGAGGCTAGACTTCGCCAAGACCCAGATAATCCAGAATTGCTTAGGACCCATGCGCATTTGTTGGCTCAGGCTGGAGATCCTGCTGCTGAAAAGGACGTATTGCGCCTTGAAGCCCTCGGCCTTGATACTGCAGCCGACCGTTCTTTACTTTCAGGCCTCCGCGCCCGCGCCGGAGCAAGGAGTGAAGCATTAGAAGCACTAGATGCGGCCCTTGAAGCAGACCCATCGCGTTCAACCGATTGGTTACAAAAGGCATTGTTACATGATGAATTAGATGAACCAGAAAACTCTATCAAAGCTGTTGAACATTGTCTATTATTAGACCGTCAAAATGGAGATGCTTGGGCTCTTCAAGCAAAATTACTTTCAACCAATTCAAGTAAATTGGCGAGCGCATTAAAATCTTCAATCCATGCAGTTGCCCTTAATGCCGGTGGTACAGAATTAATACTTCTAAAGGCAGATTTGCTAACTGCAACCGGTAAGGAGACAGAGGGTAGAGAAAGTTTAGCAAAGGCACTTCAGAACGATCCAAATAACGACGAACTCCGAGCATCCATGGCCGCAATGTCCTTACAAGATGGCGACCCTCTTCAAGCAGAAAGCCTCCTCCGATCAGCACCAACGCCGCCTACAATGAGCGTACATTTGCAAATACAATGGGGAAGACTACATCTTGCTTTTGCAGATTTAAGGAGAGATGGTTGTGGGGAAACGGACAAATCCCTTCTTTCTGTAGCAGGTGATAGTTTTAGAGGAGCACTAAATGTCGACCGCGAATCAGGTATTGCTTGGCTAGGCCTAGCACGAGTGCAGAGGTTGATGAAGGATTTGGATGTGGCAGAAGAATCCTTGACAAGAGCCAGAAGGCTGATGGATGGCACCCCCTCTATTGATGCTGAATCTGCATTATTGGCGCTTGATTTAGGAGATTTATCGGAGGCTCAAAGGCTAATCGAGTCAGCAAGCGTCACGGATTCAGAAAACGTCATAATCACTTATGTGAAAGGAAATATTTCAGCAGCATATGGCCGTTTCAAGGAGGCCCTAGAATTTTTCACCGAGACAATAAAATCCCAGCCGTCACATGTACGCGCCCGTCTTAATAGGGCAAGTGTGTATATGGCATTAGATAAAGTACAGGAGGCTTTAGATGATTGCGAGATACTTCTAAATGAAGCCCCCGAATTAATATTGGCTGAAGTGCGTAGGGGTGAGGCACTGATGATGTTATCACAATGGAGCGAAGCAAAGAACAGTTGGGAGAAAGTCATCGATTCCAATCCGCGTCATTCACACGCCCTAACTCAACTTGCAGCATGTCACATGTCATCAGGCAGGCCAGAATTAGCCGAAAGCCCTCTTAATGAGGCACTGGGACTTAACCCCGAATCTTCAATGGCATGGCACCAAAGAGGATTATTATATTTGGATTGGAGCCGAGACGAAGCTGCAATATCCGATTTTAAAAAGGCAGTCGCTACAGACCCAACTAATATTGAAGCACAATTACATATTGCGGCAATTTATCATGAGGCGCAAAACTGGAATGAGGCTGAAGAGGCATGGCGCAATATACTGAGCATCGATCCTGAGCATACTGTTGCTAGGCGGCGATTTGATGAATGTACTGCCAAAATAGCCACCTCTGAAATACTAAATAATTGTTAAATAAAATATAATTCTCTATAGTGACGGAGAATAATAATGTTCAAACCCTTCCAATACTTGGGTGAGTCATGGGCCTAGAACCAGGAGATCAATCAATAGATTTTGAATTACTAAATGCAAATGCCAACGCTGGCTCTAAGAAAATGAATCTTGAAGAATGCATGGGTGAAAATGGATTAGTTGTTGTATTTGAATGCAATCATTGCCCATATGTAGTTGCAAGTTTCGCAAGATTGGACCACATGGCAAATGTATGTCGAGACTTCGGTATTGGCTTTGTGGGAATAAATAGTAATGATTCAAACCAATATCCCGATGATTCATTTGAAAATATGCAAAAAAGAACAGAAAAAGGGATGAATTATCCATATCTGCATGATGAATCACAATCTGTTGCAGAAAATTGGGGTGCGGAAAGAACTCCTGAAGTATATTTGCTGAATAATGACGGCGTTGTGGTTTATAGAGGGAGAATTGACAATAGCCCTCGTGACCCAAACGGTGTATCAAAACGCGATTTAATGGATGCAATAGACGCCCACGCCATGGGTGAATTACCTCCAGTCTCAAGAACAAAGAGTATTGGTTGTTCAGTAAAGTGGAAAATGTGAAAATCATTTCCGATTTAGCCACGACATCCATTTTGCTACTGATGCTTGGGCTTGGGGAACATTTGATTCATTAGCACATTCTAATATCCAACAGAGTTGCTCTTCATGAGGGGTTACGCTAAATAATTCTCCCCTAAATACGATATCGGATTTCTCTTCAGACATTCTATAATCATCAACAAAACAATGAACTAAGTTTCTTGGGAAATGCTGCATTCTTCCTGTTGCTGGTGAAAAATACATTACACTAGAGTTTAGAAATACTAATGAATCACCATTCTCCCTTGTCTCATGTGATAAAATAGGAGTTTTATCAAGAACCGTTTTGACATCAACATTATACCAATCCTTTTCTCTTCTAGTCTTCAATTTACCAATAATGTCATCCAAAAAGGCTTGAGATGTAGATTCGTGAGCTAGCATCTCATCCGGCGACATATCAACTCCTAAGCACTTGTTGGCTTTTAACCCAATGGAGAATTATTATGCAGAAGTATTAACATAAGGAAGGTTATTGGCCTTAAGAATGCGAAATACACAAAAACGAAAAACGAACCAATATTTACTACTTTTTACCATCTTTCGGAAACTCCTCTCTTGTTAACTACAAAAACACAGGTTATATATACATAATCCGGTAGCGACGGTTTATGGCTGAAGTCAGTGGAATTGACCGTGCAATACTTGCTCAACTTAGAAAGAACGGTCGGATGTCCTTTGTGGAAATGGCCAGGCATGTTGGCGCCAGCGAACGCACAATTAGAACCCATGTGAAAAAGATGGAAGAAAATGGAACAATTCGCGGATATACTGTTCGCGAAGGTGGCGTTGGATTAACTGCTCTTATTCGCATCAAGGTAAGCCCTGGGGCTGAAATTGGCTCTCTCGCAGGAGAAGTTGCGGGCTGGGGTGGAATTGAGTTATTGTATGAGGTAAGCGGAGAAGCTGATCTTATTGCACTTGTTCACGTAAATGACACTATGGCTCTTCGGCAATTACTTGACAAAATTTGGATGGCTGCGCCAGCAGAAATTGCAAGTACCACAACAGAGTTAGTGCTTGAACAATACTAATCTCTTTCAAGTGAAGTTTTATCTCAACTGGTGAGGTATAGGCAAGTACCAAGCGGTTTGTTGAAGGCGTAGTTTTACTTGGGCCACCTGAAGGGAGTCAAATGAGTAACCTCATTACCGGATTAGAAGCACGTCAAATCATAGATAGTAGGGCAAACCCTACTGTGGAAGTAGATTGCTATGTAAATGGAACATTGGCTGGACGTGCAGCGGTACCAAGTGGAGCGAGTACTGGGATCTATGAAGCCCTTGAGTTACGCGATGGCGGTAAAACCTGGATGGGAAAAGGAGTTAGTCAGGCAGTTGGAAATATCATTGAAGATATTCAGGAAGCATTAGTAGGTATGCCAGTTGATGAGCAATCTTCTATTGATGAGGTAATAATTGAATTAGATGGGACTGCAAATAAATCCCGCCTTGGCGCAAACGCAATGCTCGGCGCAAGCATGGCTTGTTTACACGCCGGGGCAAATACTCATGAAATGCCATTGTGGCGCTATGTTGGCGGCGTGGCAGGGGGTTGTCTTCCAGTCCCGATGCTCAATATTCTCAACGGTGGTTCTCATGCGGTGTCAAATGTTGATGTGCAGGAATTTATGGTTATCCCACATGGTTTTGATACATTCGAAGAATCTTTACGCGCAGGCGTGGAATGTTACCACTCCCTAAAGTCCGAACTAAAAACAGATGGATTACTCGGAGGTGTTGGCGATGAAGGGGGCTTTGCCCCAAATCTCCCCGCCAATGAGGAAGGTTTACGCTACATGGTTAGAGCAATTGAATCTGCAGGATATTCAACAGAAGAAATTGGAATTGCATTAGATGTAGCAGCTTCTGAATTTTTGAAAGATGACGGTTATCACATGGATGGCAATATATTGAGTGGAGAAGAAATGTGTGATATTTACAGTGGTTGGCTTGATGAATTCCCCATATTATCTATTGAAGATGGGTTTGGTGAAGATGATTGGCGTTCATGGGGGGCCTTTACGAAAATGGAAGGTCACCGCGTTCAAATTGTGGGTGATGATTTATTTGTTACACAAGCCGAAAGGCTTTCTGAAGGAGTTGATATTAATGCGGCCAATGCCATATTGGTCAAGTTAAATCAAGTAGGCACTGTTACTGAAACACTTGAAACAATGGCGATTGCTAAAGAGGCAGGATATAATTGCGTTATTTCTCATCGTAGCGGCGAAACAGAGGATACTACAATTGCTGATTTTGCAGTTGGTACGCGAGCAGGTCAAATAAAAACCGGAGCACCGGCTCGTTCTGACCGTGCTGCAAAGTATAACCAACTCTTGCGAATAGCAGAACAATGTGATGAATTTTCATCTCCGTTTTAATGAGGGATAATAATGGCAATATTATCTCGCAGAGATATTGGGCCGTTCGTATTAATTTGTGTTTCTCTATTGTTGGCTAGAGAACTTTTTCCTTACGCCGACATCCACGATCCAAGAATCCTTGAGGCAGGATATGTTATTGAGGAAGTAGCAGATAATTTAGGAGGCCCAACTTGCCTTCATTGGGCAGATGAAAATTGGTTATTGGTTTGCGATAGAGATTCGGGTTCTATTAAAGGAGTTTGGCAGAATTCGGCAGGCTCTTTTTCAACTCATGTTTTGCTAAGTGGATTGGACAATCCTCATGGAGTCCTTACTTGGCAAGATCCAGATAATGGCACGTGGCGCCTTATTGTTAGCGAGGAAGGAAAACTAAGTGCCTGGGATATTGCAACTCCTGATGCAATGATGTGGCGGCTTGGACTACCACAAGTATTAGTCGACGGAGTCCCCACTGGGAACCATCAAACCAATGCAGTAATGGATGGAAAAAATGGCACATTGATTTGGCATGCGGGCAGTACATGTAATGTATGCCAACAAGAAGATCCTCGTAATGCAGCCTTGCTTTGGGTAAATCCATGGACTGGAGAACATGGAGTTGCGGCTAGTGGTGTTCGTAATTCATTTGATGGAACTTGGGTTGAAGGGATGGGCTATGTATTCACTGATAACGGAAGAGATTGGGATGGGGACCATCCTGATGAAGAAATAAATTTGTTTTCAGCAGGCTCTAATTATGGCTGGCCAGACGACGAGCCAGAAACGCCAATACCTGCTGGAACACTTGGACCAGTTGCCGTGTGGGCTCCACATTCAAGTATCAATGGAATAGATTTCCGCCCACACAATTCTTCATTACCAGGCGGAGATTTTTGCGTTTATGCAACAGTATATGGTTCATGGAATTCATTATTGCCGGTTGGGCATGAAATAATTCGCATTGATTTCACTGCTGATGAAAATAGTCCTCAAGGTTGGTCTTCCGAAGTAAGCCGTTTTGCTGTTGATTTAGGGACGCCTTTACCCTTGCGCTTTTCTCCCGATGGGGATTTATATTTCGCAACATTTGCCCAAGGTGGAACACTTTATCGTATAGTTGAGTCTGTTTAACAAACTCTTTCCAACCACTCACGCAATCGTTTACAACCTTCAATAATATTGGGAATGTTTGTCGCATAAGAGATTCTACAGAAACCTTCCCCGCCCGGCATTAAACTCGCAGGGATGAGTTGTACATCTGCTTCCTCAAGGGCCCTGCGAGCAAAGGTTTTGTCGTCCATTCCAGTTCCTTCAATGTCAATAATAATGTAAAATGCCCCTTCTGGTTTTCGCACTTTCAATTGAGGGATATTTGATAATTCAGTAAAAATGACTTCTCGTCTTTCCTTGAAGGCATTATGCATTGGCATTCGATCATCATCCGCAAATAATGCGAATGCTGCGGCATCCATTGTGAATGTAGGTACATGTGTTGCTGCACTTGTTTGACATAAATGCAATGCCTTTGCAGCAGCAGGAGGTCCTGCGCAAAATCCCAATCTCCATCCAGTCATTGCCCATGATTTTGACCACCCACCAATTGTTATTGTGCGTTCTGCCCCACCTGGTATTGTTGCTGGAGAAACATATGGATGCTCGGTCCAAACCATGGTTGCATAAATCATGTCGTCTAAAATCCACAAGTCATGCCGAATTGCTAAATCAACAATAGCAACAACTTCATCCGGAGTATATACTGCTCCAGTGGGGTTATTTGGTGAATTAATTAGAATAAATTTGGTTTTTTCGGTTATCGCTTTTTCAAGCGCATCAAAATCAGGGTGAAAATCTGGGGTGGTGCAAGGGACATGGACTGGAGTCATTCCTAGAAGTGAAATTTGCGCATCATAGGTTGGCCAAGCAGGGGCGAGGAGTAATACTTCTTCCCCAGGGTTTCCCAAACCCATCAAGGCATAGAGAATAGCCTGTTTACAACCGGGCGTAACAACTATATTTTCCCAATCAACGGTAATTGAAAATCTTTCATTTAGGAAGCGTGATACCGACTTGCATAGTTCTGGTGACCCGCCCGTTCTTGTGTAAGTTGTTTTTCCAGCATCTAATGCTTCAACCACTTTACTCTTTATGCTATCAGGTGTCGGGAAATCTGGTTGCCCTACTGTAAATCTGATTACATGCTCTAGCGGGGGAGTTAGGAAATCTGCGAAACCCTTGCCAACTTTGTCGAGATGATTATTGACGCTGGGCATTACATCACTCAACCACAGGGATATACCGCGCTTGGGGTTAAAGCCTTTGAATATGGCGTATGCTACTCCTTGAATATTTTACTTTTAATTGTTGAAGAAATACCTTCTAATAGGTCGCGTTGAAATAACCCATGCATCTCGGCGGGGATGAAGCACGGGTGACAGAGCGGCTATGTGCGGGGCTGCAAACCCTGAAACCGGAGTTCAAATCTCCGCCTGTGCTCCAACTTTTTGATTAGTAGAGTTCGAGTTAGGTGGTGAATACGCACAGGCTTGGGATTCGCATTAGTATCGTTTCAAATCGCACCTAATTATCACCCTCTGCCTGTGCTCCAACTTATTATGAAACCTGATAAACGGGGGATATGTAAAAAGCAACCTACTCTTTACAATAATAAATGCAATGGCCAAAAGACCCCCCATATTTGAGTCGGCCGAGCGCAGTTTATCGTTTCATGAGATTTCTAGCGCGTTTATTATCTATGATTTGGTTTAGGGAGATAGATGTTGTTGATGATGAAAATATTCCTAGCGACGGCGGCATCATTTTCATTGCCTGGCACCCCTCTGGATTAATAGATCCCATGTTGATGATTTCAACACTTCCCGGTCAAATATCTACTATTGCCAAACATACATTATTTAAAATTCCAATTCTTGGAAGAATAATAAAGGCTAGTGGAGCATTACCGATTATTAGAGCAAATGAAGGAAACAACAACTCAAAAAATCATAATGATATTCAACTATTGCAAATTTCACAGGCTGTAGCACGCGGGGAGAGATTAATCATTTTCCCTGAAGGCACAACGCATTCATACTCGCAAACGGCGAAAGTAAAAACTGGTGCTGCAAGAATAATGCAAATGGCGATGGAGATTGCCGACCAAGAAGGAGCCCCTCCTCCATCACTAATTCCAATTGGTCTACATTACTCAAACACCCACATTTTTCGCGAAAGGGCAGCGGTGATTATTGATAGGCCAATGGAAATTGAAGCCATACCAAATACCAGTGATGACGGTGATGATGAACCAAAAAGAGAGTGGGTTAGAAACCTTACATCTAATATTGGCAACGAGTTAAAAAGAGCAAGTCATTCTTCAGAAAATTGGGAAAACCGCCACTTAATTTGGCGAGCAAGGAGCATTATTTATGCGGAAAGAGCGCGAAATTCACAAACACCCTTGGTCAAACCATCTTATGCTGAATCAGTTCTTGGAGCAAGAAGATTACGTGCTGGTTGGGCCTTTTTGTCTAAACATAATCCGGATTTAACCACGGGTATTGAAGAAAAAACGAGAAGCCATTTTAAAACATTGGATAATTATGGTTTACATCCAATGGACATTGATTCAAAACCTGACAAACTAAGCGCAAAAAAATATCTTACCTATCTTGCAAGTTGGCTTTGGGCGGCATCTTGGATGTGTGGAATTGTAACTTGGGGGGCAGTAATTGGCAATCTACCTCCATATTATCTCAACAGATTATTGGTCATGATTGCAGAGAAAAATGGTGTCAATAAAGAAGCAATAGGCTCTGTAAAAGTGTATACCTCCATCATATTATTTCCCATTTGGTGGGCAATCATATCTATTGCAGTAGCATGGTTAATTATAGCCGAGCAAAGCCCAATAAATACTATTCTTTCTTCGCATTGGTTAATTGCGTATCTAACATATTT
>JABIHC010000012.1 GCA_018649825.1 Methanobacteriota archaeon | reverse complement strand
TCATGGACCCTATATGGGCGAAGAACGGAAAGTCATTCTTCATATTGCAACAAGCAAGGACGGTTTCATAGCCACTTTAGATGATGGCCTTGATTGGTTACCTGGGCCTGAAGGAGATGAAGACTATGGGCTGGGTGAATTTATGGAAACCATCGATTGTGTTCTCATTGGAAGGAGAACATGGGACGTCATCAGTCAATTTGAAGAAGAGCCTTTCAGCAATTTTGAACGACATATTCTTTCTCGAAAAACCCATAGTGCAGTCGACTTGATCCATGATTTGAAGATAAAATCAGGAGAACATATTTGGCTCCTCGGAGGAGGTGTTCTCAATGGAGAGTGTCTTCAAGCAGAAGTCATTGATGAAATAATAATTACACGTTTTCCAATCGAACTCGAGACAGGGATACCTGTTTTTGGTAAATACGGGATTGACTTGCCAGATTCATGGGAAAAGAAATCTGAAACCAAATTTGCTGGAGATGTCACCCAACTCATTTGGAAGCCGTTTGTAAGTGTGAATTAATGCTTGTATAAGCAAAATCAATGTATGTTATGGGTTTTTCCGAAACCCCTTTGCATTTTATTTTCCGATACAAAGGGGATTCAGTGGGTCGATACAGATGCTACCCTATGCAATACTAGGCCTAAGCAGAAACCTTAGATTCTGAGAGAGATGAAGGGTCAAATTTTTTCTCACGCTATATTCTACTGATTATTGGCGCGAAGTGAGGGATTCGAACCCCCGTGGCCGAAACCACCGGATTTCAAATCCGGCGCGCTACCAGGCTATGCGAACTCCGCTGCTTGTCAAGGGAGCAGATGCCCCCTCTAATCTGTGCGGAGATGCGCACCCTTTTCAAACTGAACGGTTCATCCCTACTTCATGGCCCGAGCGAAAATCATGCTCCTCCTCCTGCTGACCAGCGTTTTCTCAGGCTGTTTGGGTGCAGAAATCACCAATTGGGGTGATGATGGAATTGAGGTAAATTGGGCTGGGCCAGCAAAGAATGTGTCAATAGATACTGCATTTGGCGATAATTCAAAAATGCAAAATTTGAAGGCAATAGGTTGCGACGATAATAAAACATTACCAACAAATTCTCAAGCAGCAACATGGGAAACTATGGAACCGGTGACTATTACAGGTTGGCTTTCTGCATTACACCACTTTACAGAAGGAGCGGGAAATAGTGAAACTAGTTTGAGTAATGCATTATCAACATCTGTAGTCATTGAAAAAATGTCTTGGGCAGATGCGGTAAAGCAACATGAAGATGGCGGAATGGGGGCTAGAGTCCAAGTCAAAGATTGGGGTGACCCCGTAGAAAACGGAAATGCCCTTCCATTTATGCCAAAAACTGCAGGACATCCTAAATTGGATGGAAGTGGCGATCCTGTAACCGATTATGCCGTTGCAGGATTAATCCCAGCAACTGAAGAAGTATTAGAAGGCACTGAGGCACTTAGATGGCACACTCCGGTGAAAATCAGTGGTTATCTATTGTATAGTCCTGGTGGTTCAAGCAGTGACTATTATCCAACCTCCGAACTGCAAACTCTCAGTTCTGGAGGCAAATGCGAATTATACCGTCTTGGGACCGATGGGTTCAGAGGAAATATGTTAGTTACAAAGATTGAAACCGTAGAGACAACAATTTCCTTAGAATCTGGATATAGTGCTCCTGTGGGAGGTGTGAACACATGGCTATTCACAATGTTAGTATTAGCAATTGGTGGTGGTGGTGCCTTTGGCGTTTTCACCATATCAACAATTATTCAGCGCCAAGGCGCCTCGGCTGCGGCAAAGATTCTTCTTGGCCGAGAGGGAATGGCAGCAGCCAAGAGAGTAAAAACAGATTCAAAACAAGCCAAGAAAGACGGTCTTGAACATACAGGAGTGCGGAAAAAGGCAAAGCAAGATGCTGCTGCCGCCAAAAAGACAAAACACGTAGATGTTGATGATGTTGAAATCAAGGGATTTGACCTTGATTCAATCCTAAAATCGGGTCCATCCGAGGGCGGCGTAAAAGAAGCATCAGGTGGTGGAGTTGTACTTACCCAAGAGGCAGAAGAGTTTGAGGAGCAGGCAGAATCTGGAGCATTTACTCCTCCCGAAATGGAATCTGGTGGCTATGGGATTCCAAGTAGGGGGAGCAGGGATAGATTCTCAGATGGAGATTCATCGAGAGGATCGAGCATGTTTAGTGGAAATGATGGGAATGAAAGAGGGGTAGTATCTCTAACCGGCGATAATCCAAGGTCCATGCCAAAGAAAGAAAAGCACTTCAGTTCAATGGGTTCAAGCCTAAGTTCTTCCCCAATAAAGGAAAAGCAAGCACCTCAAAAACGCGCAGTTAGGAAAACTCGCAAGGCTAAATCCCAAGTGCAACCACGAGACCAGCCACAAATTCAAGACCAACCAAAAACAAGGGAACAACCGGGTAAAAAAGGCCCGCCAAAGAGCCAACCGAAGCGTTCTTCACCTTCAGTTGCTGATGATGATTTCTCAGATTTCAGTCTCTAAATACCTTCCACTATCGCTGAAATGATAGGGTATTACTACCGATATTCAATTGTACGTATTTATTGTTTGCCAATCAGAATAGCAACCTTACATCATAGGCTACCAACTCTGGGTCCCAAGAAACTCCAGTCCAAAGAACTCTCTTCTTCCCAGTTTCATCTATTAGGAACATGATTGTACTGTGCCCAACTAAATATTCATCGTTATCTGCACTTGGAACACAAGAGAGGTGACCGCCATTATTTGACCCATTGTCTTCTCCCCATTCATAGCCTTCATCACACATACAATGTGCCCCATCTCCTTCGCCCATAACATATCCATTACCATCACAATCTGAATTTGATGTTGAAGAATTATTCATTGAAAGGTCCATCAAATTACTTGCATTAGCCCCTGCTGCGACCCATCCAATATGACCAGTGTCCATCATGATAGTAATATTTTCTGGGGTCTTTGGCGATGGCTGCCATTCATTCTCGGTTGTATTCCAAATGTATAATTCCCAAGTATCTTCAATTCCATCAATTGAGGTTACACTACCATTATCGATATCATAACTCACATTTGCATTTCCAAGGGTGTGTTCGGTGTGGTCAATTGCCGAAACATTACTCATATTCATGCCATACATCCCGGTGTGCATCATTGTAGAATTGTCTGGGTAAACCACACCAACGCGATGTTCCATCATCTGCATTGTACTGTTATTATCTTCCATTACATGAGCAGCAATATACTCCTTATCTACAAAAATTCCAAAATCATCCCACACCGCCTGCATAGTTTCAACATCTCCTGTAATATGCGGCCAGTCAACAGAATGAGATTCTGTGAATTCGAGCAGCCTCTCTGGCGTATCATATTCGGGGTCAACACTGATAGAAATAATTGTCACATCTTCCATCTTATCACCAAGTTCAGTACTAACTTGGCTTAGCAAATGAGTAGTAATAGGACATACATCCGGACACCGGGTGAAAATAAATGCAACAATAGTAACTTTAGAGTCAATATTAGAATAGGTGAAATTTTCACCGTGTTGGTCGATACCACTAAAATCGGTTACTTGAGCTCCATCAATAGCAAATCCATAGAAATCTGGATTTGGCTCATTAGTATCTCCGCCACCTAAACAACCAGATAGAAGCAAACTTGAGGTCAGCAATAAGGCAAGTACAACTCTGCGCATGAAAAGACGGGGCGAGCCCGCGTCAATAAAACCATCCTTTGAACGGGTTTGGCAAGAATTACCAAGTGGCTATGTTCAACAGTTAGGGCAGATAGACGGGAGCCCAAGGAGGGCTACACCAAGAGGGTAAAGCATCAATACCGGCAGGAGTGGACAAACCAATCCCCCAAATCATCAAAGCCACGAATAATAGAGGGAACATAGCCGTTTTTGTTAGGATGAAAGGATCTCCACGCAAATGCATGAACCAAGCAGCAATTCCAAATGCCTTTAGTAATCCAACTCCAACCAACACAGCCCAAGTATCATATTTGGGTAGGTCAAGATATACCGCACCTACTTCGATAACTGTCAACAACATTAGTGCAAAGAAATTGAAATTGTAAATATTTCCAAAAGGCTTTGCCAAAAGATTTTCCCATTTGCTCATTGCGTGTTCACTCATAATTTCACCTCAGTATAGATAGAATGCAGGGAATATGGCAACCCAAGCCAAATCCACAAAGTGCCAGTAAATACCAAAGTACTCAATACTTTGCTTATTTTCAGGCGTCCAACCTCCCTTCTGTGCTTTGAAGGTAAAGAATAGTAGGAATAGTAATCCAACGAATACGTGGAATCCGTGTGCTCCAGTCGTCACATAGAATACAGATGCAGATAATGCCACATCCGGATTGCCGAGATTGAAGTTAGGTGCTCCAGTAATCAAGTGATTCCACTCAACAATCTTGAGGACTAAGAACAAACTTCCAAGGAATAATGTTGCAGCCAAGTTATTTCGTACCGCACGGCGTTGATCAGGCATCCACATTCGAACAAACTTGTTCTTCGAAGCCTGCCAATCAACCATGCCTGCATTCTTGAGAGCCAAAACAACAGTGAAAGAAGACAGAATTAGGGCAAAGGTGTTAATTGCACCAGGGAGAAGAGTCCAGAAAGATTCTCCTATGAATTCACTTGCTACTACCATGTATCCTTGACTGACCATTTCTGGACTGTTACAATGGACGAGAGTTTCGTGCCCCCCTGCAGCATGTGCATTTACGCCATTATATGGGTCACAGTTTGCATCCCAATGGGTTAACCAACCCATTCGAAGACGAAGGTAGGAGGAAAAGAATGAACCGAAAATCATTATTTCTGACATCAAGAAAACCCACATACCAACCTTTCTAATTTCTAATCCGCCGAAAGGTTCACCGGTTGAAATAGGTTCGCCGACTCCATCATTGCCGAAATCTTCTCTCCACCAATTGGCAATTCCTGCAAGAACGATAACTACGCCTACTGCTAATATGCCAAATTCTCCACTTAGGTTTGCCTTGATGAAGCCCATTAAGAAGAGCATTACGCCAAATGCAATGATTACTGGAGACCAACTTCCGTGATGTGCGTGGTCTTCATCCCCATGCCCTTCATCTCCGTGGTCTTCATACTCTCCTGCAGTTGATTGATTGACGATTCCAACGAGAACGCCAACAACTCCGTATAGGATTGCTAATGCAGCAGCCACAATTCCTCCCACATGTATTGCTTCTTCGAGTTGATGATTTGAGTGAAGTGCTCCACTTGCTACTAGTCCAGCAGATATGGCAAAAATCATTGCTCCAAATACGATTAATCCAATACCAATAACGGTGGCTGACATCCATGTATCATCTTCTGAACTCATTGGCTCACCTCCTCCTTATCTCCAATTGCCCAAAGTCTCTTGACAATTCGCATGAGGAAACCATCTTCATGATGATCATTGTCATCAAGTTGAGTTGGAATTACGTCAAACGATGGTGTTGGAGGTGGACTTGGTGTGGTCCATTCTAAACTCCATCCACCCCATGGGTCTTCACCTGCTGGCTTGCCCTTTTTGACACTATAAATTATATTCCAAATGAGTAATAGTTGAACGATACCAAAGGCAAATGCGGCAAGACTAATTGCGAAATTGAGGTCTGCATAGCCACTCTCAACTGTATATGTGTGGGTGCGGCGAGGCATGCCCATTACTCCGACTTCATGCATAGGCCAAAATGCTGCATTGTAAGTAATGAATGAAGCCAAGAAGTGGATTATTCCCATTCTTTCGTCCATGCGGCGACCAGTTGCCTTGGGGAACCAATAGTATAATCCAGAATATAGCCCAAATACAACTCCGCCGACGAATACATAGTGGAAGTGTGCAACAACGAAATAGGTTTCATGCAAGTGTGCGGTTAATCCCGTGACGGGGAAGAACATGCCTGAAATCCCTCCAAGTGTAAAAGTCAATAGGAATCCGAGTGACCAAAGTGTATGAGTTTTGATAACTAAACTTCCACCCCAAAGTGTTGCAAGCCAATTGAATATCTTTACTCCAGTCGGAATTGCAACAAGCATAGTTGTAGCCATCATTATTACACGAAGACCAGGATCCATTCCACTGGTTAACATGTGATGGCCCCAAACAAAGAAACCAACAATACCAATACCTGCCATTGCATATACCATTGATTTGTAGCCGAAGATTGAACGACGCGCACTGGTTGCTAATACCTCTGAAACTATACCAAACGCAGGCACGACTACCACGTACACTTCTGGGTGTCCAAAGAACCAGAACAAATGCTGGAAAAGAATAGGGTCTCCTGCATTAACTGCGAAGAAACTAGTGTGAATTGTGTGGTCGAGGAATAAGAACAAAATACCTACTATTAATGCTGGAAGTGAGATGTATAGCATAAACATAGACACAAGGATACTCCAAGTGAATAGAGGCATTTTCATCCAACTTACACCAGGTGCTCGCATGGTGAAAATAGTGGTGATAAAGTTAACTCCGGCAAGGGTTGAAGAAGCACCGAGCATAACAATTCCTCCAAGGAAAAATACAGTTCCGGCACTATTTGCAAAGTCTCCATCGCCAAGTAGACTTGAATATGGAGGATACATTACCCAACTGATATCTGCGCCTTCTCCAGAGAAAACACCGGCATATAGGAGAATACATGAAAAGGCAACTAGCCAGAAACCTAGTGCATTTATTCGAGGGAATGCCAAGTCCTTTGCTCCAATTTGAAGTGGGACGATATAGTTTGCAAATCCTGCAACCATTGGCATTGCTGCAAGGAAAACCATTGTAGTTCCGTGAAGAGTAAAGAATGAATTGTACTCGTTATAGGAGAGAAAGTCATTTTCAGGGAACATCAGTTGAATGCGGAAAATCATAGCAAGCAGTCCACCAATAACGAAGAAGAATAACCCATACAAGGTGTATAGTAAACCTACTCCTTTATGGTCTGTTGTTGTAAGAAGTGCTTTCATGAAACTAGAGAAATTTGCAATACTAAAGCCCTCAGGGTTTCGTGCATAAAATACATACATTAGGCCAAGGACAAACAATACTGCTGCAAGTAGAATTGCAGTCATTAACACTGTTAGTGGAGGTGCTTGTGGTCCAGAATCACCAGCGCTTGCGCCAGCAATTGTGAATTGATCCATTGCCCATTGGTCTCCACCTGGTCCATCTGCCCCATTAACTGCATTACCAAGTACGGTAAATTCAACACTCTCAGAATCATCGCTTGGGGCAGTCCATGTGAAGGACCAAGTTCTCTGCGCATTACCTGAATTTGAATGAGTAATTCCACCATCTATTTCAGTAGTAGTATCGGCTTCACCAACTATTATACCACTAGATGCAAAAATTCGGAAACCACCGAGGCGTCCATTTCCACCTTCGCCGGTTACCGCACTATTTTCAATAGTTAAATTAAAATTATATTCCACAGAACCATTGAAAACATCTGGAAGGCCATCAATAACTAATTGGGTATTTTCAGAAGCACTATTGTGGCAAGAACAACCATTGTCGGCCCCACTACCAATTCCTCCAGGCATAGCAGTCATGCTTGGGGTAATGATTAGAGCTGCAAGGGCAACAAGAGCCAGAATTATACTACGGGTGCGCATCAAGCAACACCTCCTTGAGTGGAATCAACTACATGCATCGTTGCAACCATTACTGAATGTTGTTGGCCGCAATATTCGGCACATACCATTTCAAAGTCTCCGACATCTTGTGGAGTGAAAAACATCGTAGTTTCAATATTTGGTACAAGGTCTTCCTTGTTTGCATATTCAATTGGGAATGCAGAATGAAGAACCGCGGGGTTGTCACCGATTGGCATTGAATTCATATGCCAAACTATATCCATTTCATTTGGCAACCAAACTTCATTGATTGAAGAGAAACCAGCAGCAACATGATGCTGAATTCCAAGAATAGTTTCATCGCCATTTGAATTAATTGCACTTACTGTTAATACAGAATGCCCGGATTTACGATGATTTGAAGATTCACCACTAACCATCCCACTTCCGTCGATAATTTCAACAATATCTCCTCCGGCTTCAGCTTGGAAGGTATGATTGGCGAACTCGTCTCTCACACTTTCCCAAATAAATACCGTAACTCCCTCAGTGCCATTTGTGAAGGTAATTGTGCCTTGTGGGGCTGCATGAGTTTCTTCCCAAGTCATATCTTCATTATACTCAAACTCCCAATACCACTGATATGCAGTAACATCCATGTCAAATGTAGAAGCAGCATTAGGGTCTGGTTGATTTGCCCACATGGTAATAGTTGAGCCCCAGGCGAGGAATGTCAAATATCCTATCAAAATAATTGGGCCGATAAACCAAGCGATTTCGGCCTTCATATTATCCCTTTCTTTCGGGAAAGTGCCCGGCGTTAACTTTTCCAAGTTTGCATTTTGATTAACTCCTTGACGGTGGACTAATACGGTATAGGCGAGCCACCCAAAGACAAAAAGGGCAACAAGAATGGACAAAAAAATGAATTCCGCATAAAGCGAAGCAAAGACAGTATACTCAGCAGGCATGATTGCACCTAAATTGTGCGGTCGGTTTACAAGTAATAAGTATTAACTAAAATCAGCATTACATGTAAGGTTCATTGAATGAGTGATTTAGGCCGGTTAAAAACAAATTTGAGTACAATAAATGTCATTTGGCGGGTAGTGCTTTGAACAAAGGCGGCATGGCAAGGGCGTGGCGGAAATTTCTAGCATCATTCAGGAAAGCCTTGATGGAAATATTTTCTTGCCAATAGAGGTCCAGCCTAACGCTAGTCGGGATTCTATAATTGGAATGAACGAGTGGCGTGGAAGGCTGCAAGTGGCAGTAAAGGCTCAACCTCAAAAAGGTGCGGCTAACAAAGCAGTAATCCGTTTATTGAGTGAAATATTAGAAATTCCAAGCATTGATCTCGAAATAACTCAGGGGCATACCTCAAGACAAAAGATGGTTAAATTGAAGAATATCTCGGCCCTAGATGTGTCAGAATCTATGAATAAAATCTTGACTCAAGAATAATGGTTGAATGTCAAAAAACACAGGGAAGAAAGTGAAATATTGGTGAAGGTCGCAGTGTTGAAATTGAAGATTGAATAAGTCAATGGAATAGTTTGTGAGAGAGGTGGGGTGAAAAGGTGTCATTGAAGAATAATAAGAGAGGGCAAAAATCTTTACGCAATGGAAGGGCTGACTCATTTGAGAAAGAACATCGTTACGTGGAAGTTGCAAATGCACTAGCACTCGCTAGACAAAGGAATAATCCTAACCAACAAACACAGACAAACCCTCCTTCAAAAAGTCATGCAGGAGAGGAAAGTGAAGGTTGGGTAGGTGGTGGAGCGGGTATTGGTTGCCCGGTTCTAGTTGAAGGGTTGAAGGATGAACGCGCATTAAGAGGTTTGGATTTTAGCGGCCCAATTGAATTAGTGAATAGGGGGTGGAGCATGCCCAAATTATGCGCATATTTGTATGAGAAATACGGCTGTCAAAATAAAATTGATGGAGGGGCAGCGATCATATTATTGATGGATTGGGATCGTACTGGTGGCAAGATACAACGTGAATTAATTAGGCGCCTTGATGCTTATGGAATTGAGATGAGTCTGGAACCGCGAAAAACATTGGGAAGGTTTTTTTCAAGTGAAATAAAGGTAGTTGAGGGGCTGAGGCGGTTTACTGATGAATTGCTATTATTGATGGATGAATACGATGTTAATCACCCAATTACTTTGGAGTAACTGGTTATATTTTTATTATTATTTTTGCGCTTAAATCGCCAGATAAATCATGCTCAAGTCGGTCTAATTCTGCAATACGGTTGCCCAATTCTTCTTGCAACCTACGAATCAATCCTTGCTTCATTCTAAGCCAACGGAAATTGACAGGAATTTCGTCTCTTTCGGCTTTATGTTGTGCATCGCTAATTTGAGTTTGTTCGCGCTGGATTCTTTCTTCCCATGAAGAGCGGGCATTCCAACGTAATTCTTCCAATAAAGGATGAAGTCGTCTTTTTTCTTCATTGAGTAAACTTAAATGCAAATTGTCAAGTAATTTATCGATGAATAATGACTCTTCTT
>JABIHC010000014.1 GCA_018649825.1 Methanobacteriota archaeon | reverse complement strand
TCAGTTGGCTCAGAGATTGTAACCGAAGATGGCTCAATCAAACGAAGCCAGTTTTGGCTACCAACACTAAAAATTGCAGTTCCAGAGCCGCTTTGAGTTGGGTCATTTACACTTGTCGAAACTACATCCATAGAGATTTGACCAGAAATATCCTCATCAAAAGCAAACTTTACTGTTATGTTTGTTGAAGCCCCAGGCGCAATAGCAATAGTCGTATTATCATTCAAACTGTCAATGTACGCACTCATTCCATCGGGGGTCACCAATGAAATCTCAAAACTATCATCCTCATTACCGTCATTTCGTATTTCAAACTGAATTGATTTCTCGCGGTCACCGGGAATGTAGGATTCCTCGGGGTCTTCATCACTAACCCAAGGGGCTGATGTTGGCAATACCTCAACAGAAATTATTACCGAATCGTAAACGCTTAAATCATCGATAGAGACAACATTTACTCTTGCACTGTATAACCTTGGAGGCAACATTAGAGGCATTGGTAAATTAAGAGTAATAGAAGTTGAACCTTCCCAAGCATCTAATACCGTTGTTTCAGAAGTTGATAATTCACCCCCTAAATGCCAATCTGACTGGACTAATTCAATAGTGTATTGCTCATCATCATTGCCCAAATTATAGATGTCAATATTGATGCTTTGGGCAACACCATTTGCCATAGCAGAAACTGACAGAGTATCGGCAACAACATCAACGAGGCGCAATTCAGGCACATTGATATTACGAATCAAAACATCATTTCCATGTACAGTCCCTACACATGAGGTGCAGGATGCACGGATTGAGACAGAGGTAAGACCAGGTGCGGCATCAGCGGCAGATGTAATATTTACAACGAAATCAAAAGACTCGCCCTTTGAAAGGATAATTGGCAAAAAGGAGGCACCAGTTTCATTTTTGAAGGAGGCAGCCCACCCTGCAGAAGGGAAACTCGGAATTAAATTATACTCGGCTTCTAAGTTCCCTGAATTTTGTAAACGCATAACAATTTCACCAGATTCACTTGGCAACAAATCAAGTGCCAATAATGGTGCAAAGGAAGATAGCATGACTCCATATTGCTCTGACACTACAACAGAGGAAGAGATACTGCCTTTGATGTCGGTATTTTGAGGAGTGCCTTCCTCAAACCATACATTCCATGTTACAGATTGAATGTCTGCACCAGGCGGGACGCTGAGATTAATCCACATTTCAGTGGTCTCACCGGCGGGGATTGCTGGGAGAAGAACTGAATTTCCATGCTGATTTTGGTTCGCAGAATCAATTCGAAGCATTGGATTCATAGGATCCATCCAAGATTCATTTGAAACATTGGTATTAACTTCAAAAGTTTGTGATTTGTATCCATTATTGGTAACCATACAATGTAAACTAATAGTTTCGGCTGGAACTGCAGTATAGCCTGTTTCGGGATTATTACAATCTGTAGTCAATGTGTATTCGTCAACTTTTTCAACGGCGAAAACAATCCAATCATCTATGTGTAATCCTTCATCAGCAAACGCAGAATCACTTGAGAACAAGAGACCGTATGACCACGTCTGCCCTCCTAATTCAGCAGAAGATGGTCTCCAAGAAATGTTGGACCATTGATCATTACCTTGATTGGGTGAATAATCGGTTAGATTTTTGACTAGACTAGAACCGCCGGTACGCCATAATTCGATAGCCACTTCATCACCAATGGACATGGTACCCCATGTTGAAAGATGGAAGTCGAGTGAAACATATTCAACAGTGTACAATTGTCTTTTACAATAATAATAACTGTAAACGAGAGTAGAGCCTGGCTCTTGAACATCTTGGTTACAACCACCACTTTGAGGTGCAGTAGCAGGCCAATATCCACGAACTAAGCGATCGGCATTTCGTCCACTGGCATATTGACTTCCAGGGTCGGAGTGACGCCAATGCTTTGAGCCAACAACACCACCATTGTCTTCTTGCCATGCACCTACTGTTTCTGCATCTCCACCGCCTTGGTATCCAAGAGGGAGGAAAGTAAGCCGGTCTGCAGCCAGTTCAGTTCCATCCATCACGTCTGAATCAAAAGCAACTGGGATTCGAGAGTCAATAACATCATCATCGTTTTTAGTATCAGCAAAATAGTTGATTGATGCGCGGATAATCCAGCCGCCTTCAAGTGAATCATTGATCAATTCCGAATGTGCTGCCGAAGGAGTCCACAAATATTGATTTGAATCCTGTTGCCCACCATACAAATCAGTTGCAGTCCAATTGACCGACCAATCAACATAGCCAATTGGGTGAATTGCTTCAACCACTACCAATGCAGATTGCGGAGTTGCAGAGGAACCTGCGCGTTGTACTGTAATAGTTAGAGGCAATGTCGTTCCAGCGAAAATATAAGGCACAGGGGTTCCATCTGGATTATACCAAGTATCGGTATGAACAGAAGCATTACCTAGTTCAACAGAAACGATGTAAAAATTGTCATTTGTACCGCCTCGAGCAGAAGCCGCATCGGCGAGTGGTGCAGTAAAAAGCACGCCAGCGGCTTGGCCGATTAGGATTGCCAAGAGGAGGAAGGATACTGCAGTTCGCGAGCGCATATCATTGCCCAACATTCAATGGGTGATAAGTATTCACCACTATTGCGTAAGCCAATAAGCCCGCCGAATCAGCCCAAACAATTTCTCAGTAGCCGATGCAGGGTTAGTCAAACCTCTCAAACAATGACATCATTATCTCAGAACCAATCCCATCATCACTCAAATCGCTTCCAACTGAACTTTCGGCAATGCCACCACCGAGGCCAGAACCCTCTGACTCAATACTCAAATTGGAAACCATCTCCGCCGAAGCCCCTCCAACTGCTTTACTTGCAGCCCATGCAGTTCCGGCAACAAGACCAACACCCGCAGCCATACCGGCAGCCATATTGGCTCCTTTACTGACAATGCCTTCCGCTTCATCCTCATCGGTTTCGGCGGGTTGGGCGCCACCATCTTCTACCGAAGAATAATAAGTATCATTTCCGAAAATAGGATTATCTTCGTCCTGTGAGGAAATAGCCTCATGGCCGCCAATTATCCCTCCACTTGCAATCCCATCACCGGTTGCACTTCCATAGCCATCATCCTTGTCTTCATCATCGCCCTCTGGACTCATCCAACCATCTCCCTTCTCAAGGTTCATCCATACCGGAAGTGGGCCATTTGCCCCTCCCAATGTAGCCAAGGTAGTAAAAGCGGAAAGAGGCATAACCGCCAATGCGGTTAGCAAATCTAAAAATGAATTTTCTGGCACCGTACCAATTCCTAACCAATCTTCAAACAGTGCTTTTTCTACTGCTATTGATGCACCAATATCAGGACCTATCCATGTTACTACGATGACACTAGCCATTCTACCTAATAGCCAAAGAACTAATATTGGAGCCAACCAAGACAATCGAGTCATTGATTTTAACCATCTGCGGGTGAATGCGGCTGCAGTTACGAATTTTTTTGCAAATTTGGGAAACAGTTGCATCACAAAAATGAGAATTACGACATAAGAAACAAGGGAAAACTCCAACATTGTATTGGGCGCCATCCAATCATTTGGGATGAAAAGTATTGTCGCAAGTGGCACTACTACCATGATTAACTGAAATGGGATTGCTAAGAGCACAAGACCCCCGTGAATTGACAAAATATGATGCCCTGCTTCCTTTCGATTGCTGACTACTCTAACCATTTTACCTTGGGGTGAATGATATGCTTTCAGTTTCGCACGTAATACTGCATCCGACTGCCTCCTTCCTCTAACCAAACCCAATGCTCTCAACCACCCTCCTTGTATGGTGACGAAACGAGGCACAAAGCCGCCCATTAGTAGAGCCAAGAGGAGGGCGAGCATCCCATAGGCGAGGGATGCAGAGATGATCCAAGGAATCATTGATTGCTGGAAATTTAGTGAAAAACCATCAACCGTTTTGTCAAATTCAAGTAAATATGTAATCGAAAAGGCGACAATAGGGGTAATAATTATTTGTCCGATTACAATAAATGTCAGCCACAAACGGGCAATTAATGAACTCCGCTCCACCGACACATGCTCCTTGCAGTTTGCTTTGCTCTTGAGTCTTGGCCTATTTTCTAACAAAAAAAAGGCGATTAGAATCCACTTGCATGTTGGCCAGCAGCAAATTTTCTGCATTCTTCACGACGGCCCGAAAAACTCCGCGCTGAATTATACAATTGGCTCTCCATCCGTAATCCAAAGTCGTAAAAAACCCATTATTTTGCCATCACTGCGGGGGCGACCAAGGTCTGGTCGTGATTTTTGAATTATTATATTCCTACATGAGATACAACGCACAGCAGTCAATTCCCAGTATAGAGAAGGTGAGGAACAACAGGAATCCTCGGACTTAGAACGGTTAATCTCAATTTGTAACTCCTCAGCAACCCTACGAGTCCAAGGTGAAGAAGAAGAGGTAAAGATTCGCGTAGGCAAAACCCAAGAGAGTAAAGTCCAACCTCCGGCTAAAAATAATCCCATGCCAAGTGCCGGCTGACCATAAGTCAACATTATTATTCCAAAACCAATAGGAAATGATGTGAAAAGCACGCCTAATCTGCGAGCCAATTGTAGATGTAATACGCGGGCAATAAGATGAGCATCTACTGGAATTGCTCGTGGGTGCTCAGGGAATTGCTGATTTACAGATTTCATTCGCGTCAAAATTATCTGTGGAACACGCGGGATTATTTGGCCAATGAAAAGCCCAACAAAAATCAAGCCTAAACTTGCAAAAAAAGCCATCGGATCACTCCGCTTGTAATCGCCTTAGTACGGTTTCCACTTTATCCATCCCACGGGAAATATCATCTCGAGAAATTGTATAGGCAAAACGCAGGTGACCCTCACCAGATTGACCGAATGCAGAACCAGGTGAGCACAGTACACCGCCCTCAAGAAGAGCCATTGCGACCTCCTCGGAGTTCATCCCTTTCACCTCAACCTTGGGGAACACGTAGAACGCACCCTTTGGCACATGACAGGAAACCCCCGGCATGTCGTTTAGGCGGGAACAAATAAGGTCGCGACGAGCCTTGAATTCAATTGCCATCTTTGCAGGATAGTCATTTGCATTATCAAATGCCGCCAAAATCGCGTACTGCATAGCGTCGTTTGAACAAGCGGTAATGTAATATTGAATCTTAATTATTTGTTTCATCGCTTCTAAATTAGGAGACAATATGTAGCCAATTCGCCATCCAGTCATGGCGAAAGTTTTGCTAAAACTATTGATCAATAGTAGTTTATCATAGCCACTTCCAAGGAAGGAAACATGTTTTTCTTCAAACACAATTCGGTCATATACTTCGTCTGAAATAAGCCATAAATCGTGTTTGACTGCAAAAGCCAAAAGTTCATCGCGTTGCCTGTCATTGAGCATTGCTCCAGTCGGGTTGGAAGGGAAATTGTATAGAATTGCAACTGTATTCTCATCAACAAGAGATTCCAAAACATCTATTTGAGGAATAAATTCATGCTCAAATAAACAAGGATAATAGCGCGACTCACCATCACAGAGCGTCACATCAGGCCCATATAGAGGGAAGTATGGTTCAGGGAGGAGGACGTTTTTTCCGGCATCAACAAGGGTCATAAAACAGTTCAGCAGGGCATTTGTACCACTCATCGTCATGCATACATTGTCTGAAGAAAGACCTTCCTGATATGGAGCCCAAGATTCAGCAATCCGCTGACGGAGTTCAGGTAGACCGGCAGTAGTAGTGTATTTGTTATGACCGCGGCGCATTGCATCTGCCATCGCCTCAATCGCGACCGCAGGAGGTTGGAAATCAGGTTCTCCCAAACCAAAGGAAATTGTGTCATCACCAGCCATGTCAAACATCTTGCGTACACCCGTAGGTTGAATTGCAAGGGCTCGTTTTGAATAATCACCCATACAACCACCCAACAAGGAGTTTCATTTCAACCCAGCGGCCGAAAACTCTGCGCTCTTTGCGGCAAAAAAGCACACTGCCCTGCGACTCATTTTACCAGCCACAATAATGTTCGTAGCCCTTTGTATAATTGCCTTTAGGACTAGTCAACTATGCTAGTCAACTATGCTAGTCAACTAAGCAAGTCAACTATGCTAGTCAACTAACTCGGCTTCCACTACTTCATCAATCATTGATTTTGCGGTTTTGGCTTTGCTTGCCTTGGCTTTGCTTGCCTTGCCTTTGGCGATTTTTAAGGTGCCTTTATTGGAAGTTGTTTTGGTGGTTTTTTCTTCTTGACTAATGGCCTTGACAAGCACATCTGGTTGGTCAATT
>JABIHC010000029.1 GCA_018649825.1 Methanobacteriota archaeon | reverse complement strand
TTGCTCCGAATGGCAACCCAATTTTCGTAAATACTTATTGCGGATATAATCCTGCTATGTCGCCGGATTACGAATCAAATGAATCATGCACTGGTCCATTCGGAGAGTTACTCAAGGATTCTCCCCAACCAACGGTTTGGGTCCCCCAAGGTTCGTGGCGTGGAGTGCTTGCGCGAGCACAAGACTTTGATATGCCAGGATTAGATGCTGATACTTTAGGAAGCTTCCCTGCAAGTGAACGCATACAACCTGTTCAAGTAAAGTTCAAGGTGATTTCACCAAATCCAACTCCTTTTGAAGTTGAGATTCGAGATTCAACAGACACACTGATTTCATGGACAGATGTTGACTCAAACACAGGTGTGCAAAGAAGGCATTATTCAAATTACAGTGGCATCTCAGTTTCAACTGGATTTGAAGATAAATTTACAATTCCTGATTTACCTCCTGGTGAAGGATATTCCATCGCCTTGTTTTCTGATGGGGAGACGATAGAACAATTTGAGTTCACAATTACCGCTTGGGTTTATGATGGAATCCCTGAAAATATGAATAACAAATCACTTTGGATTGGGCCAGAAGTAATGCTTGGAAGCAAGCCAATGAGGCCAATGATATATCTCAACTTTTTCGCACTTGGCTTTTTCATATTATTTTTCCCCGCCGCTTGGTATTGGGATAAGAAATTAGCTGAAATTAATGCTTTGGAAGAAAAGTTTCCAGATTTCCTCCGTGATCTTGCTGAGTACTGGAAAGGAGGGTTATCGATGACTGTCGCGGTGCAAACATTAGCCTCGTCCGAATATGGTGCATTAAATCCCGAAGTAAAGAAAATGTCAGATCAAATTGGCTGGGGGGTTGCGTTTGAAAAGGTGATTATTCAGTTCGCAGACCGCGTAGGCACTCCTTTGGTTCAACGGGCGATTTCATTGATTAACGAGGCAAATAAAGCCGGTGGAAAAATATCGGATATTCTTGTAACCGCTGCAAATGATAGTAGAGAAATAAAGTTCTTAGAAGGCGAACGTGCACGAACTATTTCATCTTATATTGCGGTTATTTGGGTTTCTTTCTTCGTTTTCCTCGGGGTTATTATTGTTCTATCTAAAGTGTTTATTCCTGCTATTTCTGGTGCAAATTCGGGCGAAGGAGATGATTCTGATGCATCCATAGGGAACATGACGATTAGAAAAATCGACCCACTTTTCTTCTTAACAGTATTCTTTTACGGAGTGACTATGCAAGCCATGGGTAATGGTTCAATGGCAGGATTGATGGCAACTGGTCGCCTAACAAGTGGATTGAAGCAAGCTGGAATGATGATAGTTGTTTGCATCCTTGCATTCAACTTTGTCACATTCACACCCGATCTTATTGGTGTACAAGAGCCTCCTTCTCTCAACCCTGCATTAGGTGTCTATGTACCTAGCCCGGGCAATGTTCCTTGAGGTGCTTGCATATGCGAAGGCAGCCAAAATCTTCTATTAGGCGAGGGGACCAAGCGCAAGTTCATATTTTGGAAATGGTAACTCTTTTTTGGTTATTTTTTATGACTGCTACTTTCATCATTCAAATCCACATTCCCGATAATTCAACGGTTGCAAGTGAATCATCGCTTGAATTGGCCGCTGAGGATAGCTTGCGAATGGCCTTACATGAATCGGCTGAAGATATGCAATATGATAATCGTCTAATTGAATTACTTGCAGACAATAATCGGACTGCGGCTTGTGAATTAATTCTTGAAGGCTTAACTCCGACTTTTGATGGCGAATGTTGGTTTGCAAAAAATTCTCAACCAGCAACAATTCATGGATATGGGTTTGAGCCTTTTGGCAAGAGTATCGTAGTCCACCAACTCATTCACATAGATACGGACCTTTGGACCGTTTCAGTGGATGTTTGGCAAACTGGCGGTGGTGTTTGATGAAGAAAGTCAAGCATAACCGAAGTGGTAGAGGTGCCTCCTCGGGACTTGTTGAGGATGAAAGCGGACAGATGCTTCTTGCAACTGGAATCGTATTGTTGATGTCCCTCTTGTCTATGTCAACATATGGAACTTCATTGTCTAACTTGGGTCAACCATATGATTCAACTTCGGACGAAGTCGTGCAAACTAGCAAGGAAGTAAATTTAATTTTTGAGGATGTAGTGAACTCACGTGCAAGTGAATTAGTCAATGCAGGTGTAGGTCAAGAAGAAGCAGTTTGGCAATCAGTTAACTGGACTGCAGATGATTTATTACATCATGGGGAGATTAGAGGTGTTGAAATAAAAGTCCTCTCTCCATTTGTTGAAGGTGAAAATGGTTTGTGGAATGTCACTGTAAATATGGGGATTGCAGACCGTCATGCGCGATTAGAATATTCTCTCTCAGCCCAAATCACTCTTTGAAAATCCCCTCAAGTATATTCTTTGCAAATTAATGGCGAAGAAATGTTGATGTCAATGGAGGCTCATTTTCTTTGATTCCATTGAAGGTCAAATAAATGGCTAATCCTGTCAACAACATCAGCCACTTGACTTGGGTCAACTGTTACCCAATCCGATATTTTTGCTCTTTCCAGCATTCCTTCTTGAATCGCTTGAAGACGAGGGAGTGCCGCAAGATATCTATCTGCTCTCCGCCAAGAATTCTCCTCGCGTTGCTTTAGCATGGATTGATGAGTATCTGGATTGCTAATATGTAGGACAATCCCTACTGCGACCCCTCCCGCTTCCTTCCATTCACGAAGAAGTCGGTTTTCAGGCACAAGATGTACGCCTTCTAAGCATAGATCAATTCCTTCTCTCCTTGCCCTAGATACTGTGGCTTGAACACCTGCCTCAACCGCTAAACAAGTGTCAAGCCAATCAACGACTGGGTCTCCTGCCTCCCCTCTACTGAATGATGAACGGTTGAGTGCCGAATGTGCACTATCCTCGCTTACAGAACGGATAATTTCTCTAACAGCATCAGTCGATAATAGGCGAGAAAAGCCTAAATTATTGGCTGCAGATACAGCAGTTGTTGATTTCCCTACGCCTGTAGCGCCACTAATTAGAAGTAAACGGGGAGGTCTATCTCCAGCGCGGATTTTTTTTTCTAAGGAAGTACTTTTCATACCAATTGTGCGTACCATATATACTCCCCTTACACTATCGCATAATGTAATTACATATGGTGGCTTTGACTATTTTCTACTTGTGCAAAGGTTTCCAAAAGACATAGTCTCAACACAAGAATTTTTTTTCGCAGAAAACAACGAAGAAAACAATTACAAAATCTCGGCGGTATTATTGCAATATAGCAGATTTTCCTCTGCGAAGGGGTCTTGAGGTAGACGCTCTTCGAGGGCAACATGGCGAATGATGAATTAATGCTAATCGGCAATGAGTGGTGCGCAAGTGAAAGTGGGGAATCAATGGACATTCACGATCCTTCTTGTGGCGAAGTCATTGCAACCGTCCCTCGGAGCAATACTGTCGATGTCGAAAAGGCAATTGAGGCCTCTAGACTAGCATTAAAAGAGTCGAGTTGGGCAAATATGGATCCTGCAGGCCGTGGTCGGATCTTACAAAAAATGGCCCAACTCACATATGCTGCAGCAAAGGATTTAGCAAAAATTGAATCTCAGAACAATGGAAAAACTTTCCGCGAGGCATTATCTGAAATTCGCTTTGGTGCGTGGACATTAGAGTACTTTGCAGGCTGGTCAGATAAGGTAGAAGGGAGTACTATCCCCGTGCCAGGAAATAGGTTAAACTACACACTTCGTCAACCTTTGGGAGTGACTGCACATATTATCCCATGGAATTTCCCTCTCCAATTGGCAATTCGTTCTATCGCCCCTGCTCTTGCATCCGGATGTACGGTGATTGCAAAACCAGCCTCTCTTACTCCTCTCTCACTTCTTGCGTGGGCAAAGGCAGTTGAGTCCTCGGGCCTCCCTTCAGGAGTCTTACAAGTGATAACTGGACCGGGTGGAGAAGTTGGAAATGCGCTTGCTGGTTCCGCTAGTGTTGATGGAATAGTTCTAACAGGAGGCGTTTCAACTGGCAAGCAAGTAATGCAAAGGGCAGCCGAAAACCTAACTCCTGTAACTCTTGAATTAGGCGGCAAAGGAGCCAATGTAGTTTTCGCTGATGCAAATCTTAGGTATTGTGCCAAAGCGGTTTGTTTTGGAATTTTCATGAATGCTGGGCAAATGTGTTGGGCTGGCTCACGACTTATCGTGCACGAAGATGTCGCCGATGAATTAATTGAAAACATTGTAAATGAAATCAAGAAATGGCCCGTTGGGCCGGGGCTAAGCGAAGGTGTTAGAATCGGATCCTTAGTTTCCAAGTCTCACCGCCAATCGGTCCTTGACCTGTTGCAAAAAGGACTTGAACAAGGAAATGAGTTGGTAATTGGCGGAGGATGTCCGGGCGGAGACTTAGAGTCAGGTGCATTTATGGAAGCCACCATTGTCAAGAGTGTTGGCAAGGATGATATTCTCTTCCAAGAAGAATTATTTGGTCCAGTATTGGCAGTAACAACATTCTCAACTGAAGCAGAGGCTTTGGAATTAGCAAATGCCAGTGAATTTGGATTGTTAAATGGAGTTTGGACCCAAAATCTTGGGCTCGCTCACCGAATGGCAAGAGATATTGAATCCGGCATGGTAAGTATTAACGAATATCCAATTACTTTCCCACAAACAGCTTTTACCGGCTGGAAGGCAAGTGGGATAGGGATTGAGCAATCTGCAGATGCAATGCGCTTTTACACACGTGTAAAGAATGTGAATGTAAACCTAGGTTAATTGTAATGATGTCTAGTTGGATCCGGATGTGAGAATAGTATGGCCGAATTAGTGTCAAGGCAAGACTTTGACGGGGGCGTTGCTCTGCTTACCTTACAGGGTGATGCTGCTGCAAAGGGATTTTCAATACAGGGAATGGAAGCGATTTCTTCCTCAATAAACAGTGCATTAGATGATGAAAATATTCGCGCAATTGTAATTACAGGGAGTGGACGTTTTTTCTGCGCAGGTGCTGATTTAAACAAATTCAAGGCCACTATTGACGATGGCACAATCGTTGATTTGATTGAGAAATTAACCAGTAAACTCCATCCTTTACAAATTCGCATGCGCCAAAGTGCAAAAATCTGTATCGCAGCAATAAACGGTGCTGCTGCAGGTGGAGGTCTTGGTTTGGCTCTTGCTTGTGATGCTCGAATTGCTTCTGAAAATGCATTGTTAGTTTCAGGGTTTGCAAGCCTTGGTTTATCTCCTGATGGCGGGACAACCTGGCTACTTCCGCGATTAGTAGGAGTGCAAGTTGCGAAGAAGTTTTTCCTAAACAATGAGCGTTGGTCCGCTTCTCAAGCACTTGATTACGGGGTAGTAGATGAAATAACAAGTACTGATGAATTAATTTCAAGTGCAATTAATCTAGCAAAGAAATGGGGAGACTGGGCAAAGCATACTCGTGAATCGACAAAACATTTGTTGGACACTCAATCTATTCAAGACTTTGAGACCCATTTGAGACATGAGCAAATTCTCATCATGGCTGCCGGCCCAACTGCTGATTTTTCTGAAGGAGTAGATGCCTTTCTGAGTAAGCGAAAACCAGATTTTAGTTAATCAAAGGGTTAATGGTAGTTGACCTCTATAGGCATATTGATGGATGAGTACGAACCAATTTCAATGTGCCCTCACTGCGGATTTATGCTTGGAGCATGGATTCCTGGAACAGAATGCCCCGAGTGTGGAGAATTACTTTTTCCTTAATTACGAGTTTCTAACTTCACAAAGAAATATTACTCAAAAGGAAGGTAAGTCATCCCGATCAACTGCTTCTCCGGTTGTCCAGTCATAAATTCCTTTGGAGGATTTCTTTCCCATACTACCTTCACTAACTAATGCTTCAAGGAGGGGGTGTGGTGCATATGAATCATCATCAAAAGATTTTTGCAAATTCAATAATATGTCTCTTCGTACATCCAAGCCAACCAAATCGGAAAGTGCAAGTGGCCCCATTGGATGGCGATAACCCAAAACCATAGCCGCATCAATGTCACTTGCACTTGCAACTCCATCTGCAAGCATTCTAATCGCCTCGTTTCCAAGAACAACACCTAGGCGGCTGGTGGCAAAACCAGGTATATCTTTAACCAAAATGCTGGTTTTTCCCATTGCCTTAGCCGCTTTTTCGGCAAAATCAATTGTCTCTTGACTTGTATTTTCATGTCTGACTAATTCGAGCAATTTCATTATTGGTACTGGATTGAAGAAATGCATTCCTATTACTTTCTCTGGGCGCGAGGTGGCTGAAGCAATATCTGCAATGGACAGGCTTGAGGTATTTGTGCCAAGAATTGCATGTGGTGGTGCAAGACGGTCAAGTTCAGAAAAAATCTCCTGCTTTAGGCTAGGGATTTCGGGGACTGCTTCTATTATCAAATCTGCATTCAATACTGCCTCAGCCATATCTGAAACCGGATTTAAATTCGCATACCACAAATCCTTTTCTGATTGAGTTGTTTTTCCACGAGCAATCCCTTTGTCCCAAAAAGCATCAATACGTGACATGCCAGCAATAAGACTATTTGGATAAGCATCAAATAAATTTGTTTTCCACCCTGCTTGAGCACATATTTGAGCAATTCCAGAACCCATTGTGCCGGCACCAATTACCGCAACTGTTTGAATCCCCATAGTTTGCCCTGCCTGTTATAGTTCAAAGGTTTTCAGTTATTGCTTGAGATGTTTCTTGCTTGTTCTCCGACTGTGCAAGGGCAACTCCACCAATAATCAATATTAATGCAATTAATAGAGACCATCCAAGTTTTTCATCAAGCAAAACCCAACCTGAAATGATTCCAAAAGGGGGTACGAGATATACATATAATGCTGCATATGATTCTCCAAGTTCCTTTATTCCTTGTGCAAACCAAACATAGGAAATCACAGTTGAACCTATTGCAAGGAACACTATTGCTACCCAAGTGTACATGTCGATTATGGGAATTCCATGCTTGTAAGTTTCAACACCTGCCAAAGGAGTTAGGAAGGCCATTCCGACAATAGATGCCCACACAGTAATTGCCAAGGGAGTTAATGGTTTGGTGGAGTCGCTTGTAGGATTATTCATTGCTTTTTTTATCTGAATAGAAGCAAATGCCCACACCAAAGCGGCAATTGCAATCATTGTATCACCTAGAATTCGTTCATTAGCGGGTATGTTTACATTTGGGCTTTGGGTGAAAATCACTAAGATTCCCCCTACTCCTAAAAGCAAACTCCAACCAAGTCGGGGGGTGATTTTGTTTCCTAGAAATGGAATCGCTAGTAATGCAGTGAATAGCGGATTGAAGGCGATAACAAGGGAGGCATCACCCGCCGCGGTCCATTTCATTCCAAACATGAAGAATGTTTGATAAAGGAATGTGGAAAATATCCCAATTAGAATAATTTTCCTCCATTCTTGCTTCGTTGGCACTCGCCAACCTTCAAGATAAACCATCCATGCCATTAAGCATGGAATAGCGATAAGATAGCGCATCCATGCAGCACTTACCGGCGGCATATTGAGTGCCATGACGCGACCAGCGGTCCAGCCTAACCCCCATGCTACAGCAACAAAGAGTAGTTTGAGGTGGATTATCCATGTTGCACTTCCATGTTGCTGATTGGCAACATTCAATTTAGCTAACCCGGTCATGAGTCACCCCCCTTATGTTCCTGCAGAGGTGGTTGATACCCATTACTTTCGGTAGCAAAGGAATAAACTGATATCAATAATCAATGGTATGAGGTGTTATTGCTGAA
>JABIHC010000113.1 GCA_018649825.1 Methanobacteriota archaeon | reverse complement strand
TGAAGCAATACTCCTTTTGGCGGATCAATGCCAAGCCTCCTGAATAATTCAGGATGTTTTAGAGGGAGTTCTATCATCTCTCTAACTTTTTGCAATTGTGTACCAATGCCACCAATATCTTCGTAAGTTATTCCTGCAGATTGGCCCACATCTTCTTCATCAATGGACTCATCTTTAATGATGATTTCAGTATCACCGGTAACTTGGACAATTCCTTTAGGAGTTGTTTGAACGATTGCAAATGGGAGGGCTTCAGCGAATAATGTCATCCCAGGAATAAAAATGCGGTCACCTGCTACAACCGGTCGTTTGTTGAGACCTCTACGAGCAAAGCCTTCAATTCCGCTGCCAAATTTTACCTTTTGCTTATTTGCCATCACAGGAGATAAGGTCAATTTTTTGCAGGCTTTAACTTCAACCTTTCGAACTTCAACTCTATCGCCAAGGCTAACTCCGGCATTTTTACGAATTATTCCATCAACGCGAATTAAATCCATTGAATTGTCTTCGGGCCTACTACGCCAATAAATTGCTGCAGTGATTCGCTTATTGCCCTTTATTTCAACAATATCGCCAGGCTTTAATCCCAAATCATTTTCTCCAGAAATACGCGCACGACCATGTCCTACGTCAGATGGTATTGCCTTTGCTACCCTTAAAGTCATATTTTCTTCATCTTTGCCTGCCATGGTTGGGCCCCCGAACAATCCCACTATTGTCCGGCCTCTCTTAAAGGCAACACTTGAAGTAGTCTCCAATTGTATGAAGATTGGTGCTCAAACCTAATGCCACGGGTGACTTGAAAGTGAGAAATTATTGAGGTGAACCCCAATCCATTCCGCCGTCTTCTTCGCCATCCCCACGAATGATCAAAATAACTACGCCGATTGCAATTAGCGCCAACACTCCGATCATTCCAAAAATAACTGCTGAATTATCAAATAAGGAGTTTGGAGATGGAGGGCCGTCGTCTCCTCCATCATCAATAGCGACTACAACCCCGAGGCTATCGTCGGTATTCCATGCGCCGAAAACATCAATCGCCTTCACGGTGACTGCAAAGGTTCCAAGCGGCATGCCTGTTCTTGTTTCTAAAGTATAAGTCCAAATGCCATCATTTGCTTGAGCATCATCGCCTTGACCATCATCCCGCATGGATTGCCAATGCCCTTGTTGTCCCGGCGGTGATAAATCTGATAATTCAATTAATACAGAATGCATGCCGTCTACATCAGTAACATGTGCAGTGATTATTTGGGTACCAGTTGATTCTGTAGGCCGAAGAATTGGATTTGCATCAATGCTTACAACATCAATGACAGGCCCATCATTTAGAATAGTCAAGAGGGGGATTTCATCACCGTCAGTATTGACTCCATGAATTGCAGATAATTGCATATCTGTGACAGTAATTGTGGCTCCATCGCCATCAATCATCATTATCTTTATTGCATATTCACCGGGGTTGAGAGCATCCGGAATTTCAATCATTGCACTCCATAATGAAATTATCGAATTATATTCGAGGGGGACTAATAACCCCCCGTCAAGGCGGAAATCAAGGGCTACCTCAGTAACACCATTGCCATCATAAACCTCGGCATTTACAATAATACTATCACCTCTAATAATTTGAGATGGAGTGAATTCAAAGTCCGTTAGGCGTGGCGCTTGATTAAAAATAGTCAAATTTAGAACTCCTTCTGCACTAGCCCCCCAGTAATCTACTACGGAAATATTAGCGGAAAAGTCGCCATGCAATATTCCAGCATATTTGAATTCAGCAGTCCATGTATCATCATTAATACCCTCGTCACCATCAAGACCTTTGTCATTTAATTCAATTACCCCCAATTCAAACTCAGAAAGGTCAACAGAAACGTTAATTGTATTCCAATCAACATCTTCAATTTGCACAAACAAATGTGCAGTAGAACCCATTTCATTTACTACAAGTCCTTCGGTTATTCCGGAAGAAATGATGGAAGGTGGTGAATTCTCAGAACTACTAACAATACTTGGAGAAAGTACTCTTTCAATAGTTTGGCTTTCATTAAACCACAACGGCTCCCCTTGAGTATTTTCAGTTTCTACAACGCGTACTACCTCGGCAATCAGGCCATTTAATACGCCGTTATTGATTACAGAACCGCTCGCTGTGCCATTATCTGCTGCAACATAAACTCCAGTCCATTGAGTGACTGCCAAAGAATGGCCGTCCTTCACCAAAGCACCCAATCCTGTTGCAGACACATGCATTACTAATTCCTCATTATTATCAAGAATTACTTCATCTCCTGGCATCAATGGTACTGGAACAAGCCCCGATTCACGAGAAATGTTCGCTTCTCCGAGGCCCTCTTCGGCATCGGTGGCTTCGGGCTGATTTTGAATGGGCGAATCATTTGGATATTCCTCACCATCGGAATTTTCAAGGATACCAGAACTGTCCCAACGGCGGAAAATGGTGTTGTTTTCCCAATCAATTTGAGGTGTATCGTATGACCAAGTTTCATTATGTTGAGAACCTGCACCTTGACCTCCATTTGACCAACCGCCTACGCTTGTAAGATTCAACCAAAATTGTTGGTGAATTACATTAATGTCAAATTCAGTTCCATTATAATTATTCCATTGACCAGTTTCAGAAATATATCGCAACATGCCAAATTCACCTGAAGCATCACCTTCAATTGTTCCATCAACATGTAATCGGTCGGCCGTAGTTAATCCATCAATACTCTCTTGCTTGATTTCAATAATTGTTCCATTAATATTTGCAGTTCCATTATCTTCCTCATCTGCAGCACCAAAAGTACCGTCTCCATGAATTAAAGAATACTGATCAATTCTAATACCATCTTGCCATTCTTCTGTTTGAACCAAGCGATTTAAATCAATATCGAGGCGGTCATCACCATCAATTATTTCCATTTGAGCATCAGCATCAAAATGTAAATATGAATAAGTCCTAATTCCATCAACATCGATGTTATCAAGAACAAATTGATTTAGAACACCTTCAATCCAAGTTCCATTATCTCCATCCCCTTCTTCGGCAATAGTCAATCCACCATATGCATTAAGAAATATCCTCTCACTATGCGAACCATCCTCATATGAACGGTTGAATATTGCTGAGGTTACATTTGCACTGATTGATGTATTTGAGCCACTTGAAAAGTCGGAAAAGAGCAAATTGCCCATTCCGCGTGCTTCAAACTCCTGTGCATCCAAAACACCACTTTCTGAAGTCTCATTTCGCCAGATAGAAGTTAATGTCAAATCTAAAGTCATTGAATCATCTACTGAATTCTCTGAAACAAATAGAGTGCCAGTACCAAGCTCATTAGCGACTAATGTTGTACCAACACGCTGTTGCCAACCCTGTCCGTCGAAAAACAAGGTGTACATTTGGGTGCCATTTTCATCCTCGTAGTTTTGGTCTATTTCCCATTCGGTTGAAATTGTAATCTCATGATCCTCCAATGGTTCGTTCCATTGAGAAACAGATATTCCTCTTGATGCGAGAACTGTTGAACCATCAAGGACTTCAAGCAATATTTGGTCGGCAAATCCCAAGGCACTTGGAGAAGGGAAAAATGCAACCCATTCACCTGTTGAAGAGGAGCCATTGAGTGAAGAAAGGTTTGTTGTATTCTCATAAACGACTAACCCAAATACATCTTCGTGAAGTATGTGGAAAGTAAGGCTATTGAGGGATTCTGGCTCTGATTCAGTAGAAATTTTCCAAATATGAGCACTGCTAATGCCATCTTCTCCCACCCAATATGCTTCAATCATGAAACTCGATTCTTCGGCCATTGCGATGGGGGCAAAACTGCTTAGCAATAGGCTGCATAAGATCAAGCAGGTGATGCGCGTCCTTGCTTCCATACCACTACTACATACCCTGTCATATTTGAAACCCAGCGGCTCTTGCCTCTAGGCTACTTTGAAAAAGGGTGAACAGATTCATTGTTTAGAACAATATTTCTCTTATTGAAAGTAATAGCGATACATGACTATATTCGCTCTGCGTAACAACCCAAGGGTGAATTACTTGGAAACCTGGCGCCGCCAGATTTGAATTATGTGGCCTTTGTTGGGCTGAGATTCAAGAGTAATAGTTACTCTTCGTCGTCGTCCTCGCCCATGAACTCATCCCAAACCCAAAATGCTACGAGAGCACCGAGGAATGTTCCAAGCCAAACAAGCCAGAAAGTTCCACCTTCTACAGTTCCACCAAGAATATCTTGCATCAAGTGAATTGCAGCATTCATACCATCTGCCATTGAAAGATTGCCGGTACGTTCCAATGATTCCATTAGAAGCCAAAACATTACACCTACTCCAAGTCCGCCATGGCCTTCAACCATTCCAGTACCTACAGTTGCAATCCACACCAAGGTGTAAATCATCATTACTACTAATAGACCTGCTAAAGTGAGCCAAATTCCATCTGCTGCAAATCCACTTGTTTTTACTAAGTCTTCACTTAATACATGCATGTAGATCAAAAATCCACCTGCTGCCCCAGCTAATTGCGCTGCGATATATTTCAAACCATCCTCTGGTTCCATCTTTTGTAGTGCCATTTGAGCTAGGGTAATTGCTGGATTAAGGTGTCCAGCAGAAACCGCCATTGCCATTGTCATCATTAGACCAAGGGCAATACCTGTGAGCATTGCACTGCCAGTTGATGCACCGACTAACACGACTATCATGACGCCGAAAAATTCTGCGCCCATTGCTTGCATATCTTTATTCATTCCCATTCATTTCACATCCAATTATTATCGCCTACACTTAGGCGCTTATCATTGCATGTTTTCGGATTAGTTATAAGTAATTCCGTGCGGATACCGGTAAAAAGTAAGATTAAGACACCGAATTAGTATCGCCGGGCCGTGTACATTACTTAGTGTTGCTAAATACACTTACTACAATACCATTGGAAATGGAAGATAAGCACAATAATCCGAATTATTTTTTCTGACAGACTGGACAATAGAAAGTAGAACGCCCTCCTTGAACAATTCTCTCTACCTCTCCAACACAAGTATTAGTGACACATGCTTCACCTTCACGGCCATATACTTTGAAAGAATGGGCAAAATAGCCAAGTGTACCATCTACCGATTTGAAGTCTTTCAATGTTGAGCCACCTGCTGCGATTGCTTCTCGTAATACCTTTTTTATTTCACTTACCAATAATGCAGACCTCATGTTTATTCCGTTTTTTCCAACAATCTTAGCCGATTCAACCAATGGTGATATTCTTGCCCTAAATAGTGCTTCACTAGCGTATATATTTCCCACCCCTACTACGACTTTTTGATCCAATAGTGCCACTTTAATTGCAGTTTTTCTACCACTCAATGATTTGGCTAACACGCTTGCATCCCAAGAATCCAACAAAGGCTCAGGGCCAAGATGAGAAATCAAACGATGTTCGTTCTCGCGGCCCGCTGGAAACAAATCCATTACCCCGAAACGACGTGTGTCATTGTAAACTGCAATAAATCCATTTTCAAATTCAACCAATACATGGTCATGTTTCAGTGGCTCATAATTAGCGATTGAACCCCTGTCATTGACTAATGAAAAATAGCCACTCATCCCTAAGTGAACCAACCAATCATCCGCTGTGTTTAGTCGAATAATTAGATACTTCGCTCTCCTTTCAACAGCGCCGACTTCCGCACCAACCATCCGCTTCTCCATATTTTCAGGGAAGGGAAATCTAAGGCCGTCTCGGCGGAGTAATACTTTGCTAATTCGTTGGCCAACCATCTGTGCTTCAAGACCTGCGCGTACCGTTTCAACCTCCGGTAACTCAGGCAAGAGTTTCACTACTCCATTTGCCCAAGAAGGACACGTATGTCTTCCACAAACAAATCTATTGGAATATCTTCTTCGGACCATACCACTTGGAAGTGGCCTGTTTCATCAATAATGTAGGTTGGTTGTGCATGTGCAAATCCATAACCTTCACTGGAGTTGTCCTCATAAGAGATTGGCGCCACACCATATGAATCTAAAATAGGAGTTACCGCTGTATCAGCACCAGTTAAGTGAGTCCAATTATATCCTCTTTCAGAGGTCCAATTCTGTAGTACAGAAGGCGAATCATACCAAGGGTCAATAGTGATAGAAACCCATTCGGTATTATTCAATTCATCTTGCGATAATTTTCCTCTTACTGATGTCAAAGAAGCACTGATTGCCGGACAAGTATCAAAACATCGAGTATAGATAAATGCCATGATTACCGTTTTCCCGCGATAATCCTCTAGCGACCATAAATCTTCATTTTGGTCCTGTAAAGTAAATAATGGCGCCCACAGATTAGAGTCCATTTCAGTGCCATGGAAAGCCGATTCTGCAATTGTAGGTCCAGTAGTTAAGCACCCAGGGAGAATTAGCATCAAAGGCAGTAATAGCACAATTACTTTGCGAGAAACTGGAAAAATTGGCATGGTTTTTGTGATTAACCAATTGGATAATAGTTCAGGCGCAAACAATTTCCCGCCCACTCCAGTCTCTTTTGCTTTGAGTTTCATGATCCTCTCCTCACAACAAATAAAGTATGATTATCCTCGAATCCAGTTAATTTTATCCCTTCAAGTAATTCTAAACCATGTGCTTCAATTTTTCTTCCTACCTCTGTAAATAGAGCAGCCTCTCCTTCGCTATTCCAGCGTTCACTTGCTGCTTTTAGGCTCAATAATGCAATCCCCTCTATTGCTAAAAAAGAATCACAAGCAGATAAGAAAATTTCTACTTGGCCTGCTTGAGCTACATCTTGGAATAACCAATTGACTCTACGTGGAACAAGAGCACCCCATGCAGTATGTTTTCGAGCATCACCAAGAACTGGAACTAAACCTTTTCGCGAATGAGCGAGATGGGTTAAATCACGCAAGCAACGCGGAGCCAAATCAACAGCAACTAGGCGCCCTCCTTTCCTATTGTCTGCACCACATAAATGGTCATGAAGGTGAGAAATAGTAGTTCCATGCCCAGCACCTAAATACAATATTTGGCTTCCTGCTGCTGGAAGCAATATATCGGGATTATTGCGAGTACGAATCATTGCAGCAGCAAGTTTTGAGCGTCGAGGGTCCCAACGACGATACTCTTTTCCATTGAAACGCCGCAAGGATTCACCATAGACTGTTTTGCGAGGATTGGCATTAATTGTCCAAATTGCTCGACGTTGCATTCTAACTGCCCAAGAAAGGTTAGAATAATTCTTTGACTTGGAATTATTATTGTTCCTCTTTATTTTCCTTTGGCTGGAACTTTCTTCACCACTCATTACAATACCCTACCTTTGGATTTGCTTTGGTTTTGGATGACGAGTTCTAATCTCATTTACTTTATCTTCAACTTTTTCTACTTGCGCCGGAGACCAAGCCTCACCGCCAAATGCATCGCATCTAGCGGCAATTGCTGCCTTGCTTGCCAACATACGTGAAATTTTTCCTCGCACCCACCTCGGGGAGCGGGATATCCAAGGGTGCATGAACAAATGACCGTGTTTTGGTGGGGGTGCACCGGTTTTTAAATGGTGAAAAAATGCTTTTTCAGCACCCAATACTTGGATTGTGCCGGCAGGTAGCCTTGCTAAACGCATTCTCCCGTGAGCAGAAACACAAAGACGGGCAGAAAGCAAAGGGCCGAGGAGTGCAGTCAGTGAAGGCAAGTGTATTCGTGTTATTGTACGGATTGAATTTTCTATCTGATTCAATTGTTTTTCCATGTTAGACACATAGAGGGCCCAAGAGTGAAGAGAATGCCATTCGGAATCCTCTGGCCCAACAGGAGGCAATTCTGCATTTAGAGTTTCAGCAAGTTGAGCAATATTTGCCGAGGAAATAATTTGCGTTGCTAGTTTTGATCTATCGCGTTCAAAACGAGCCTGAGGGATAAATAGACCAACCCATTCTACCATTCTGCCTTCACCAGTTACCCATGCTGAGCGAAGTTCTTCTGCGGCCCCGATAAGGTGCTCAAGTCGTCTGTCTGGGTCACCGGCAGCCAATGCCACCCCGTCTTCTGCTAACTTTAATGCTGCTTCATCTGCAATTGTTTGCGCGTCATCATCTGGTATAGGGTAATTTGCTTCGGGAAGGTCACTCGAGCCAGAAGGAAGGAGTATTGAATCGGGAAATTGAATGAGAAGACTACGGGCTTCGGTTGTCATTGCCCCTGCTTTTAGCAATTCAAGACGCTGCATTACATCATTTACCTTATAGGGGCCAGACCACTCTTCAACATCAATGATTACACCATCTGAATTTACGACTGCAGCCGCTCGCCAATCAAACCAAATGCCCTGCACAATTACTCCTAAGGCTTCCAAGTGAAAAAGTGTACCTTCAATAATTGCCAAAAATAGATATGTATTATTATTCTCATTTGACCAAAAAAAATGTTATCCTCTATTTCAAATATTTTAGAGCCCCCTAAACGGTATGCTGATAAGCCCCTTCACTACCGGAGTATCTATGTTCTGTCCATCTTGTGGAACACTGGCATTCCCAGACTCCAAAGGTCACATCAAATGTCCCAACTATAAATGTGGATACGATGGTGATGCTTCTAATGTTGTGAAAACGGCAGACGGAGGCGAAATTGACCTGTCAAAAACCATGAGTTCAAGCAAGGTTCAATCACGCAAATATGAGGTAATTAACGATGCCGATAATATGCGCGGGGTACTTACTAATGGAGACTATATTTGCCCTAAATGTGACAAAAGAGAAGTATTCTCATATTTGGAACAAACTCGTGCTTCGGATGAACCTGAAACGCGTATGCTTACTTGTAAATCTTGTAAACATGGTTGGAGAGAATACTAACTCTCCATTAATCCATCCTAAGCCAAGCCTACCTCATCCACAAAGAATGAGATGGTTGACATTTGAAAAAATATCATTGCTTTGTAATCAAGCGATGGAGCGTCCGGACGTGGATACCGGTAGCCCCATGTGCCACACAAGCATTACTCTTAGCACCCCATGCAGTCCCCGCGATGTCCATGTGTGCCCAAGGAATTTGCTCTTTATCTTCGCCTTCTCCTTTACTTGGCACGAATTGTTTTAGGAACGCAGCAGCGGTATTTGATCCACCCCAGCGCCCTGCACCGAGATTTCTCAAATCAGCAATCTTGGAATCCTTCATTTCCTTTTCAAATGCAGGGAATAACGGCATTGGCCAAGCGATTTCATCTACAGCCTCTCCTGCTTCCTTGATATTGTTAAGGAGGTCATCATTATTTGACCAAAGTCCACTTGCTTCATGACCTAATGCAACTACGCATGCTCCGGTTAAGGTAGCGAGATCAATGATGTATGAGGGGTCGTAATCAGCGGCCTTCCACAACCCATCTGCAAGAACTAGGCGTCCTTCAGCATCGGTATTCAACACTTCAACGGTTTTACCGGAATATGTTGTTATTACATCACCTGGGCGTTGTGCTCCGGCATCGGGCATATTTTCTGCCATACAGGCAATGATAGTTACTCGACCTTCGTGATTGGTTGCATGCAGAGCCTGAATTAATCCAAATACTGTTGCACTCCCATGCATATCATACTTCATTTCGTCCATGCTTGGACTTGGTTTAATTGAAATGCCACCGGTATCAAAGGTAATTCCCTTTCCAACAATTACTGGAGCGGGGCCAGCTACTGTACGATTTAATTCAAAAATTACCATACATGGTTTACGGTCACTTCCCATTCCAACGCCGACAAGTCCGCCCATCCCAAGTTCTTTCGCTTCTTCAAATGAGATGATGTTTACTTGCACATTCTCTTTGCCCTTGGCCCATTCTACTGCATTGTGTGCATATGCCATTGGGAAGAGATCATTTGGTGGACAATTGCCTAAATCTCTTGCCAAATGTACTCCGGTGGCAACAGCAGCAGCGGTTGAAACTAATTTTCCTAAGGCTTTGACTGAAGATTCTTCACATTGCAAAATGGCTTTCAATGATACATCTTCTTCACCATCTTCACCCTTGGATTTGTATTTATCATACTTGTAATCGCGTAGAATCATCCCCTCTGCAAAAGCGGCCATTTCAGCCTCACTCCAGCCAAAGAAACGTATGGTGAATTCAACACCATGTCGCTTTTTGTATTGGCCCACGAATTTTGCTCCAGCATCTCGACAAGTCTTTTCATTGCGCTCTGATTCCTTACCCATTCCAATTATTGCTGCTTTACCATCAGCAGCATGCAGGGTAATTACTTCGCCTTTTTTGCCAGTTGCATCGCCACTACTAACAATCAATTCAATTTGGTTGCGTAGGCTTCGTGCAACACCACCAAGGCGGTCATCGGTGATGTGCTCATCACCTTTGTTAATTGGCAGAACCAAGGTTCCGTTAACATGTTCGATATTGCTGACTGTAATTTCCATGTGTCTCACCCCACGGGAGGGAGTTCCGCACTTCAATCTATAGCCCGTTCGTTTTTGCGTTCAATATATACTGCACAAAGTAGCCAAATTAGTAGATAGGAAGATAGGTCCATTATTCCAAACACGCCGAGCCAAGAGGTTTCTTCTTTTTCTTCAATCTCAATTGTAATGTTCTCAAGAGGTTCTGCAACCCAAATTGCTGCATTAATGACTCGCTTTTGATAAAATAATTGGAAATATCCGCCGTCATCAATAGTGAGATTCACCGCATTAAGTATCTCCATTGTTGAATTGCTGGCATTTACTGAGAAATTTGTTGAGTTCCATGCTACTTCACCAGATTGCGAAACATATTGTAAAGAGGCATTGGAGGTAGATGCTCTACCTAAATTATTGACCGAAAGATGGATTTCATCTTCACTCATTACAAGGCTACTTACTTCAAGCCTAGCCCGCCAAAACCAAACATTTGAAATCAAATATTTCATCACATCTAATTCAACAGAAAGTCTGTCTGAAAGTGATTCAACAGTGCCTGGCAAAAATTGTTCATCGTCAGTTTCAAAGGTAAATGTAGGGTAACCCATCACCCCATAGCCATAGTCTCTTGAGGTGCCATGTGTTGGATAAATTCCAGCATTTGCATTTCGAACAGGGAGGTCTGGGTCAACTTCTTCATGCAATGTATCACGAATGTACTCATACATCTCATAATCACTTGGCATATCACCGGTGAAACCCCACGGGTAGGCAAGAATCCAAGTACCGGTGTGCATTGTCACATAAAGGTCCGCATCAATCATATATTCATTCATATAATCGGCATTATTTCTTGTTTCAGGTTCACTAAAAGGCCCACTACCGCTTCTAGATTCTTCAGTTGTCCAATGATGATCATAGTTGCGGTTTAAATCGACTGCATTAGTATTCCAGCGATTGTCAATATCATTCCCGTCTGCATTCAACATTATCAAAACGTGAATCTCGGTATTACCTAATATTTCCATTACTTCTTCATTTCCACTCAACCATTCTTCAATATAATATTCAGCGGTTAAGAAAGCAAGTTCGGTGCCCAAATGCTCATTTCCATGGTGCCCTCCATCGATGTAAACCAATTCCTTTGGGCTTCCATCAGACTTATTCTCTACTGACCAATCACTTATTCGCACGACCCACTGGTCGCGGCCGAGAACAGTCGTTCCTGCAGAAATACGAGTGACAATTTCAGGATGATTATTAGCCCATTGAGCGGTATCATAAGTTATTGTTGCCCATGAATGGTACCAATGCTCTTGAGTAATGTCCGGTTGTTGAGCCGCAGCGTCTTCAGCCAATTGTGAAGGTGAATAAATACTACTCCAAGAAGATAAACTGAATATCAATAGCATGAGAAAGGCGCTAAGTTGACGTGTTTGCATCCATCTTCCTCCAAACTACCCTTGAGTGCGTTTATTTTCAATTTATGCTTTCCTACAAATTGGAATAATTACTTCTTGCCAAGCGAAAACCACCCTCGTTTTTCTTTGACTTCAGACTCCCCCTCTTCCCCCGTATCAGCCAACAAATCCTCAATCTCTTCAAGTTCATCCATGCCTTCCATTAATTCCTTAATGAATGCAATTGATTCAGCCTCAGACATATCACTTTCTTCCACATCCACATGAGGATTTTGACCGCCAAATATATCCGATACTTGGGAAATAGTATCACCCATTTTATTATTTGAATTGGCCTTTGCTGAGAAAACTGGATTGGTTTGTTTCTTCGCCCAGTCTTCATACAATTGACCTGCATTGGCTTCAAGTTCTAAAATAGCAGGATTATCATATGGGTGTATATCTTCAATATGGTCCCGCAATTCTTCAGCACTTTCTTGTGGCACCTTAAAAAGCAGCATTATTTCAGATTCTTCTTCCATTTTCCCTTGCCAATTGAACACAGAAGTAACTGGTGAACGGAGTATACAAGCGGCAAGCCCTGCATCAATAACTGAGTGAGATATCGTTTTCGCAGAACCTTCATTTGGGAAGGTAACGAGGAATACCACAAGTGCCATCATACAAGCCCAATGAGAACTTCTTATTGAGGGCGGCGGTGAATTACTCAATAATTCCTAACACCGCGTAAGAATCAATTTTCAAAATTTTGAATTGATTACTATTACTCTATAATGGCGGTGAATAATAAGGGCAATACGATTGTTGCATCAGATTCAATCATAAAACGAGGCGTGTCAATTGACAATTTACCCCATGAAATTTTCTCATTTGGTGGAGCCCCAGAGTATCCGCCGTAGGAGGTAGTTGCTTCGCTAATCTGCGCGAACCAACTCCAAAGCGGTACATCTTCACCCAAATCTTGGCGAAGCATAGGCACGACACAGATTGGGAAATCACCTGCAATTCCCCCTCCAACTTGTAGCAATCCAGCACCACTACCCTGACTTTGGCTATTTCGGCGATACCAATCAGTGAGTGAAATCATTGCATCCACTCCCCCTTTGACTACATTTTTGTTTACTTCATTCCGTAGGCATGCGGCGGCGAATATGTTTCCAGTTGTGCTATCCTCCCAACCAGGAGTCCAAATAGGCAGACCTACCTCTGCTGCTGCCAGTAACCAAGAATTCTGCGGGTCGGCTTGGAAGCCTATTTCAGAATTATTTAATATTTGGAATAGATATTCATGAGGGAAGAAACTTACTTCTTTCTCACTTGCTTCCCTCCACTGAGATAATAGACTATTTTCTAATAACCTAATTGCTTCTTCTTCGGGGATACAAGTATCTGTCACCCTATTCATCCCTTGAGACTCTAATTGAGCATCATCTTCTGCAGTGAGGGAACGCCAATTGGGGATTCTTTGGTAATGGTCATGAGCAATTAAATTGAAAATATCTTCCTCAAGATTGGCGCCAGTCGTACAAATCCCTGCAACCTTTCCAGCACGAATAAGAGGTGCTAGACTCCGCCCTATTTCTGCAGTACTCATCGCCCCTGCAAGGGTGATTAACAATTTACCATCGCCCGCTAAAAAACCTCTAAGAGATACTATTGCATCAGATAAGGAACCTGCATTAAAATGTCTATAATGCTCTTCGATAAAGTCCCGAATGCTTTCGCTAGATCTTGAAGCCCCCATTACTTGCTCTGTATTTGCATTATTATCTCCGGCACTAGTAGAAAGGAAACGCGACACGCGCTGACTCTGCTCAACATGCAAGGAAGGGATGGCCGCCCGAAGTTCTTTCAGCAAATATTCAGTTATGACCTTCGGGTCCGTTCCCCCGCAGGTAAAGGCATCAATAGCAACAATTCCTAAATCACTATAACAATGCCCACTTACATGGCTTTCATCCAACAATACTACCGCAGCAAAACCCTTCGGACTAATGCTCCCATCAAATGATTCAACATGATGATGTACTTCTCGAGCACCACTTTGGGCAACTGCTTGGCGGAGAAGGGCGAGCATCCAAACTCCTTCATCACCAACTTCCGGAGGAATCTCAAAACCACTAATGTCAAGCATTTCATGAATTCCTTGAGGTCCAAGTGGGCGTGGATTCATCTTTTCACCTCATGCAGTTAAGCTTCATTTACATCCGCTTCTGTATCGGGTGTGAGACTATTTGCTATATGTGCAGCGACAACCTTTTTTGCCAACATTGCTGCAGTGAACTCAGTAATGTGATTATTTTGGTCAGGGACAATTTCATTGATATCAACGCCAAGTACTAGTGCAGATTGGCTTGAAAACAATTTCTCTATTGTTTCAATCACTTGCCAAAAAGAAAGACCCCCTGGGACCGGAGTTCCTGTACTTGGCACATAACAAGGGTCTAGCCCATCCACATCAATGGTCAACCAAACAGGGCCTTCTATGCTTTGCAATGCAGTAAGCCATCCTTCCCACTTCTCACTTGAGTTAGCCAAGGAAAGTACATCACGCGCAAACCAAGTAGTTACTCTTGAATCCAAATCAATAAACTCCTTTTCCTCTCGACAATAAGCCCTTACTCCAAGTTGCATTAATTTTCCAACACCCAAATCTAATGAGCGACGAGCCGCACAAGCATGACTCATTGGCTCGCCACCCAATTCATCACGTAAATCTGCATGCGCATCGATTTGAACCAAAGTCAATTTAGACAAATCGCCTAATAGCAATTCATGATTTTTCACACCAGAGAGTACTGCTGGTAGGATTCCGTGTTCACCACCAAATATTATTGGAAATGCACCACCTTCAACATTACTTCCAACATAAGTTGATATTCCTTTTTGTTGCTCTTTGAGATTATCCCCCTCTCCATCCCAAGGAGGAGCAGTGAAAATTTTGGCGCCGCAAGGTAATTCATTGGTCAACAACTCATCATACAACTCGACTTGCGCACTTGCGCTAATGGCCGCAGCAGGGCCATTTTCAGTTCCTTGACCGTATGAAGTTGTGAGTTCATAAGGAATAGAAAGAACTGCAAAATCTGCGGCAAATGAAGTCCTACAACCCCGAATGCCCAAGAAGGCGCCCTCTTCAAACTCTTCTGACACAGACATAGGCGGGGATTCGCCCTTGAAAAGATGCCGTAAAAATCCAATAAAGGGCGAAAAAGGGCTATTTTTACCACATGGTTCATAAGGGATGAAATACAAACAAATAGTACATAGCGCACCTTGACCAGACGGTAACGGAGCGCAATAAATGGGGGATAAAAATGGGAATGTCTATGGCAGAACTTACGCTTGCAATACGCCAGCATATTGATATGGAAATGGAGGATGATGTCGCCAGCGGCATGGCAGAACACGCACTTGGATTCTTCGGTTTTTATGAGCGCATTATTGACAATGCACTTGAGCCAACTGACCGTAACCTATTCTACATGTTTCAAGATTATGACCTCTTAACTACTGAATCAGAAGAAACTACTCTTTGGGATGGACGCGAATGGAGAATTCACTATTGGAGGTTCAAACCAGAACTCCGTGAGCGGGTTAAGTCATATATGGACAGTAGACCTGAACCAGAGGAAGTTGATCCTTTTGGAGATGTTTATGGAGACATCGGTGAACTCGTTTGGAATCGGGAAATTGAGAAGGTAGCCAACCCTAAGGCTTTCAATAAGCCCCAGTGGTGACCAAGCCAATCATTGACATTACCCTTGACGAAACTTAGTCGTCCCGGGGAGAAAGTTATCGATTTTACATTTTCATTTTAGCTTCTTTAATCATTGGGTTCTTATAGACCCGGCGCCTAAGAATTATTAGAGGCAATAATAATGTCAGAAAAGTACATCGTGATAAAAGATATTTTAGCCAAAGAACATCATTGGCTGGGCAAAGATTACCCCAAAGGGCAAATAGTCACTCGCTTTATTGGTGCAACCTATGGATGTATTAGTCCAAGAGGTATTGCAATATTAGAGGAAGGCGGCGTTTTCATAGAATTGCCAAAAGATTCATTGCAATTGCTAAAGGAATAATTATTGCAAAAATATTCAACAACAACTCTGAAGGAAAATACCTTTTGAAATTCAACATCTGAATATTGATGGATGAGTTTATCCCTTTAAAAGGAATGGCTTGTCTATGAGACGGAGTAAAGTTTGCCCCGAGTGTAAATCCCCAGATGTTATCTGTAAATTCCCAAAGCAACTGGTTGGATTAACGGCGATTGAGCATTGGATGTGCCGTGATTGCGGTTTAATGATGCAATTCAAGAAGAAGCAGAAGAAGGACGGGAAATATTGAGCAAGGGTCTATCCTTTGCATTAGCCACCTACTATTATGATAGAAACATGATCATAAGAAAAATGACTAATGGTGCAAATGCGGAATAGAATAGGACTTTGTGAACGGGTTCTTCACGAATCTTTTTCCCAATAATCCAGATGAGAAGGGAGAGGTAAGATACAGTTAATCCTAGGATCATCATCCCAATTGGTAAAAAAATGATCAACCCCGCATATCCACTTGGTTGGAGTATAAACCAAATAATCAGGAACCAAACCAGTCCAATGGCCATTATTACCACTGCAATAATGTTCATCCATTTCACAATATTATTCAATGACCATTTGGTTCCACTACTCCATGAAAACTCCTCATCACAATGCGGGCAATCAAATAATCCAGAGGCCCCATCATCTAATTCAATATCTTCATCACAATGAGGACATTGAATTTCAACCATGATGGTTCCAGAAACTTCTGCGGAATAAAGATTGAGGCGGCATCCTGTTCAAAGAACCCTCCTTGAACAAACGCCATACAAAGGAGACCACTTGACATGGGATGAAAATTCTAATATTTGTATGGATAATCAGCAATTTTGGATATGACCATGCAGGGGTAAATTGATACCCCTTTAGATTACCCCCCAAATATGAGACGCACATTATTGGTCGTGGCCATCTTGCTCTTAATGGCAACAATTCCCGCCTCTATCGAGGGGAAAAAAACCGGTAAATTTGGCAGTGGCACCGGTTGCTCTTGCCATTATGCAGGTGGCGTTCAATTCACCTTTACCGGCGTTCCAAATTCTTACAACCCAGGTGCAAGTTACACTTTGAATATCGCCATGACCTCTACATCATACAATCATGGAGGTTTTTCGCTCGATGCTGACATCGGCGTTTTTTCTAATCCCAGCACCTATGCAAAGGTAAATTCCACCGGCGATTCGGCTACTCATTCAAGCAACGGCGGGACATCTTGGACCGTTGATTGGACAGCCCCTCAATCGGGTTCAGGCACTGCGACATTCGACCTAATGGTCATCGGTGCCAATAATAACAACGCCAATACTGGTGATGGCAAAGGTGGTACTTCGGTCCAATCAACAGAATCTACGCAAGCTAACCAACCCCCGAGTGTATCCTCATTAAGTCTCGGCCCAGTAAATCCAGCAACTACTGATACGCTGACCCTATCTTACTCATATTCCGATGCTGAAAACGATGCCGAATCGGGAACTCAAATTCGCTGGTATCGTGACGGGGCATTAATTTCATCATTGAATGACCAATCTAGTGTAGGCTCCGGCAGCACAGCAAAAGGTCAGATTTGGAATGCATCAGTCACTCCTTCTGATGGCGCAGATTTCGGCATTTCCGTTGATTCGAATACCAAGACCATCCTCAATTCTGCTCCAACTATTTCTTCTGCATCTATTTACCCAACTCAACCACTAGAGGGGGACGACCTCACCCTTTCTGTGAATATTAATGATGCTGACAGTGGTGATTCAGCGGCCATTTCCGACACTCGTTGGTATGTTGACGGAGCCCGCATATCCTCCTTTGATGGTGAGTTGACTGTGCCAAGTGTAGCGGTGCGCGGCGGCGATGTATGGTATGCTGAAATAATGGCGAGTGACGGCTTAGATGCCAGTCAATGGTTTTCGATTCAATCGGTGACTATTGGCAGTTCTAATACCGCCCCAGTAATGTCCTCAGTAAGCATCTCACCAGGAACTATCAACACCTCGACTGCTATGGTGGCTATTTGGACTAGTAGTGATGCCGATGCCGGTGATAGTGAAGAATCGGCCGAGGTAATATGGTTCTTGAATGGCACTGAATATCCCACAATAACCGCCGCTACCTTACCCACCTCTCATACTGCCAAGAGCCAACTTTGGTCTGTTAAAGTCCGAGTTCATGATGGCGAAGCATGGTCGGAATGGCTTACTTCTGCCACGACAAATATCGTCAATTCACCCCCAGTCCTTGAAAGTTTCAACATAGACACCAATCAATCGACCATGGCCCTTGATTACAATCTTGATTGGCAATTTTCCGATGCCGACCCCAACGACACCCTTGAATTGGATTTGACGACTTATGTGAACAACGTCTCATTCAACGCAGCACTTGCTGATTATTCAATTGGTGATTTCGTTCGAATTGATGCTAGGGTTTGGGATGGTCTTGATTATTCCAATATTATGTCAGCCTCATTCACAGTCATTAGCGCCCAACCGGCGCTGCTAATTTCCGGACCGTTCAATCCAGATTCACTGTCAAATCTAACCCCCACAATTATCACATATGATCTGGATGGCGATGACGTAAGTATCACCTATGTGTGGTTGAAAAATGGGTTTGCTACTAATTTGGGTAATGTTACCAGCGTACCTGCTGACCGCTTGGCTCCAAGCGATGTCTGGACCCTTTTAGCCACTCCTAATGATGGTTCTATTGATGGCCTCACAATCTCACAAGTCTATGTCATTGCCAACATTGAACCTCAAGCCAAGATTACTACAGAGGCGGAGGCTTGGATTAGTGTGCCCACAATATTGTCGGCGAGCACTTCGATAGATGTTGATGGAGTAATCAGCGATGCACTTTGGGTCATTGATGGGCAGGAATATGGTGGTCTTGAAATTTCCATTGCCCCAACCTCGACTTCAACCGATGTCCTACTGGTCGTCTATGACGATAATGGGGCAAGTTCCAATACGACAATTTCTTTATCGGCATCACCTCCACCGAGTGCTGATGATTTGCGAGCCGAAAAAATCGGCAACAGTATTGTGATAACTTGGGAAGGTAGTGCTGAGAATTGGGCAGTGTATCGGGACGGAATCAGCCTAGGTCAAACATCCAGCAATACTTGGACTGACTTACCAACAGTAGTCGGAATACATCAGTATCAAGTCCATCCTATCGTCGATGAAACCGTAGTCGCTTCAGGGCCAATTACAACTGCAGAATTGACCGTTGATGATGTGGCGGAAGCCGCTGGACCAGAGGCCGGATTTGGCACAATTTTTGGCTTGATAATGATACTTGCTGGCGGAGCCGGTATTGCCTCAGCCTTCATCCCAAGGAGGGATTGAATGCGACATCGCTTTGTCCTCGCCTTAATTTTGTTAATTTGTACCGCTTCGCTTTCAACGGCTAATCCGGGCGGTGAAGGAGATAGTATCCAATCACAACAATGTGGAGGGTCGTGCCATGGCGATGCTGGACAAAACGTCACTAGTGCAGCGGTAGTTTCAGTGGTTGCGCAACAGCAAGTTTGGGCTGGATTATTGACAACGGTTGATGTAGTGGTCGAAAACCCCCAATTATCCAATCAAAGAATGCTTGGAGTATTCCTTTTAATCAATGACCGAGGGGCCAAAGATACCCCTGCCCATGAAGGTTGGGAAATTGTCGCTGACCCCAATGGCGGAGCCAATAATTACGTTGAGAAATCGGTCGCCCGTTCGGCAGCAAATATTACCTTCACTTGGACGCTTAGGGCACCGGTAGCAGGCAATTACGAATTGCTAGCTAGCATCCATCATGGTGGCACATCACAACCCGAGCATGGCAATTCACCGACAATTTCCCTCTCGGTAGTTGAGCCACCAGAAAACCTCCCGCGTTTATCCTCTGATTTCACACCCCCCTCAACTCGCTCATTAGGTGAAGAAACCACAATTGAATTGGTGACAGATGATGTTGATTCATTTTTCATTGAGTGGCGTACTGAAGGCGGAGCCCCCCAAAGTCTCAATGTGAGCGAAGGTGAATTCACCCTGCCTGCAGCAGTCAATGCGGGGAAAATAGAATGGCGAGCCCATCTAAACGGTGAAGGACCAACACAAACCACCCCATGGTTTGCACTAATTTCCCAAGAGCCGGCATGGCAGGTTGAGGAGCCGGCATTATTCCTACAAGGCATGGCTATGATGCTATTGTTTGCTGGCCTGATAATGTTGCAACGCCCTAGTGGTGGTAGTGGTGGTGAGAAAATTCCGATTGCAGTCGATGCAACCGCATTGGTTGAAGCAACCCATTTTGCCACCAGCCAACTTCCTCCGCCCCTCGCACAAGCGCCTATTCCGACCACCAGCCAACTTCCTCCGCCCCTCGCATCAGCGCCAGCCACACTGCCACAACTAATTCCCACGCCTGCGCCAATGCCAACCATTCCTCTTGAGGGGATTCCAACAGGGTGGAGCATGGAACAGTGGCGGCATTATGGCCAAGGATATCTCGACAAAAATAAGGAAGGGGGCTTGCAATGATTTCTGCATCGACTCTACATGTAATAACTACTGAGTTAACTATCGGAATGTTTTCTCTCGCCGGTTTTTGTTTTCTCATGATGTTCATTGAAAAAGGCCCTGTGGTCAAAGATTCAGTTGCCCATTGGGCGCTTGCAGGTGGACTATTGTTTACGCCATTGGCAATAATTACTGGGCTGAATTCAATCCAAGGTGACGAGATCAGTAGCCCACTATTGGCCAATAAAATGCTAACTTCGATGTCCGCCATCGGCTTGTCTATCGGCGTATTGTGGAAACGTATCAAAATGGGGCGCCAAGAAGGTTACTTGCACCCTTCACTGGGAATGGTAGCGACTGGAATGATATTGCTAACTGCTGGAATGGGTGGTGAATATGCCCGTGGCGAAACCCTGATTTTCTTCCTGCCGAAAACGATGGTATTTCTTTTCCCAATGTGGGCCAGCATCATTATTATGATACTCGGAATCGCCCTAATTGCCAAAGCAATCATGACGGCAAAATCAGAATCACCAGCGATTGTCTAAGAATCCATCTCAGGTATTTTGTATTTAGAAAATATACAATGGGGGCCTTTTGCTAAACCCTTTGAGCCAATGCTAAATCACTATATACTCTCTAATTTTGGCGCAAACATGTTCAATGAAGTGGCATGGAATAAACCTCAAAAATGGCATCTCGATTTGAGTTCCAAGAACATGTCAATGATGGAGAGAGTAATTACTGTGGTATTTTTTTCGGGTCTTACAGCACTTTCCGCACAGATTGCATTTTTTGTTCCATGGACTCCTGTACCCTACACTTTCCAAACATTTGCAGTATTGGCGACAGGTGTTTATCTCAGAAGGAATGATGCCTTTGCTTCAGGTTGCCTTTATTTGGTGGTTGGTGCATTGGGCGCCTCAGTTTTTGCTTCAGGCGGAAACCAATTATTCACAGGTGGAACATTAATTGCTTCAGGCGGATATTTGTTAGCATTCCCACTCGCTTCTGCATTGGTTGCAGAAGGGTTGGATCGTTCAAGGAAAGCAGGGGTAGCCGATCTCAAGGCGCAGATAATTTGCTGGGTATCTGCTATGCTTCCAGTATATCTCTTTGGTACATTATGGCTTTCTGAATCACTCAGTGTTGATTTTGAACAAGCTTTTGAGTGGGGGGTTGAGCCTTTCCTAATCTGGGACTTTGCAAAGATTTTGGTTATGGCCTTTATCACAACAAAGTTATGGTCTTATTCACCTCAAGATGATTAATCTATAACATGTGGCTGAATCAGTAGCCTCTAAAAAACCAGATAATTGTGATAATCACATTTGAAATGATGCAAGTCATCCCAACGCTCATGGACGAACGATTGCAAGTTCAATCTCGCTCTCCATTTGAGATTCATCACATACTGAACGGTTTGGATAAAACTCCAGAGGTAATCGTTGAGTCTGAACTGTTTCTGCCAGAAGGCGAAGGCCCATTCGGATGTGTAATTGCCCTTCACGGAAGCGTAGGTTGGGCATCTCATCATCAGGACCACGTCAATGGTTGGCTCGATGCTGGGCTCGCGGTTTGTAAGGTCAATTCATTCACCTCAAGATCGATTGATTCCACGGTTGATGATCAACTATCAGTAACCCATTCAATGATGCTTGTCGACGCTTTTAGAACACGTTCAGTGTTAGAACAGGATCCTAGAATTGGAAAGATTGGTATCGCAGGTTGGAGCCTTGGCGGAACTGTAGCACTGTATTCAGCATGGTCACCAATTATCGAGATTCTAGGAACTCCATTTGACGCCCATCTGCCATTCTATCCAGCAGCTCATATCCGCCCAGATATCCAAAGTTGGTCAGACTCCTCCATCTTGATTCTTCACGGAGATGCTGATGATTGGACTCCTCTTCATCTAGTTGAAGGACTAATGCCCCAACTACCAAATGCCACCTTGCATGTCTATCCAGGAGCGCACCACTCCTTTGACAGCGAGAAGGAATTCACACTTTTTCCCAAGGCCGTTCGTTTGAGGAAGCGGACTGCTAGAATTGACAAAAATGGATACATGTCTGGAAAATTATTCCTAGGTATCCGATTACCTTTGAACGAACGCTGGCAACGACGATTGATCATCCGAATATTGCGGAATAGAGGCGCTCATGTGGAAGGCAAACCCAATGCTCGCGCGGATTCTCTAGTTCGGGCTAGAGAGTTCTTCATGGAGCAACTTTGCTAGGCCTCGCGCTAACAATTGATGAATAAATGGGATCGCAGTGGGCTCCACGCGCCGGTAGCGTCTGTATCAACCCACTGAACACCCATTGTACTCTTCCATAATGTCTTGAGGGGTTTGCAAGAACCCTTGCGACTTCACGGGAATGGTATGTCGGTTGTCTGTATCAACCCATGCGAGAGGGCATGAATTATGGTTCAAGACTTGAGGGTTTTCTGTTCGACGCAATTATTGCATTCTTTATAAAACTCCAACCTTTGATACCAAAGATGAGACACAAAATTCTTCTTTACGATATCAAATACAAATATTGAAAAAGGAAGGATAAGAGCAACGAAATAATGGTAAATATACCCAATCGAATCAAAATTGGTGTAGTTGTTGCCACGCAGGATAGACCAGAGTTACTTTCCAAGAGGTCGATCCCTTCAATTCTGGGGCAATCTCGCCCTCCCGATTTTCTTATTGTAGTGGATGATTCTCATTTAGAGGAAAATTGCAAATTCAATGAAAACTACATAAAATCCATCGATACAAATAATACAAATGTTGCAATCATTCGAAATCATCGCACACTAGGTGCATGTGGTTCTTGGAATACAGGTATTGATTGGATTTTTAGACAGCACACATCGCCTCAATTCACCTACGTAGCAATTCTTGATGATGATGATTCGTGGCTTCCTAATTATCTCGAAACCTGCCTGAAAGAGTGCATGTCGGGTAATTTTGATATGGTTGCAGCCGGTATTCAACGCTTCGAATCAGAACACACAGAGCCAGTGATATACCCTGCCCCCTCTGCCCTTTACGCAGACGATTTTCTTGTAGGAAACGGGGGGATACAAGGTTCAAACATTTTCATTCGAATGAGCGCAATGCTCATGGCAGGTTGTTTCGATGAGTCATTACGCAGTTCCACTGATCGTGACCTTTGCATCCGTATCGCTGACCTCGGCACAGTCACTTACACTCCAATACCCTCAAATCTAGTGAAACATTATGCCGAACTAGATCGAGTTCGATTAACAACGAAGGGGTCGGAGGCTAAACTTTCCGGACTCACAGTGTTTTGGATGAAATACTATGGGAGGATGGACAGCCATCAACGAGAGCAATTCAAGGAACGTGCTGAACGTCTCTTTTCTTGGCACCCACCCATCAAGAATCTCTCTGTATCTCAAGCAAAGAGCAAGAGTACCTTGCGCCCATATGCAGCCCCATGGATTGCGCCAGTCCCACCCACTCGCACACCATTTTCTCTCGTGATCGGAGTGATTACTTCTGAACCTAGAACATTATGGCCACTTTTGCAGAGCATAAACGTCCAAAGACTCGGGGCACGGGTTCTCGTGCTCGACAACGGATGTCCCTCGATTGAATTGAATGAAATGATAAAAAAAGTCACTAAAATAGGTTTGGAGGTGCACATCATCGACCAACAACAACAGCAGGGTGATGCAACAAGAGGGTTGTTTGGTCAGCCCTACAAACAGCGACCGCTTGGGCAAGTGGGCATTGCTCAAGCACGAACAATGATTCAACGCTATTTAGGCCGTGAACTTGCGAGGAATAATGATTCTATTGGCTGGCTCATGGACGATGATATGAGAATTGACAAACGTGCAAAATCGTTCATAGCCTGGTTGCCCATTTTGCGTGAAGCAGGTGTAGATGCAGTTCTTGGCGCATATGAAGGATCTTCTCCGAACCCTCCTATAAATGGCCTAAGAGTTCAATTGGTCGATCTTGTTCATAATCTAAATTGGTTGAACGGACTTGAACCAGGTGAACTGCTACCTGATCGGTCAGCTGAGAACAAACTCTCGCGCCTACATTGCCCTGACTATTATTACGACCTGTCGAGAAAGCATACATCGCACCTTGAAAAGCCCCATTGGGTCGAGGGGATGGTTGAGCATGAAACGGTGATGGAGGCACGGAATCGACTTCTTGAAGGGGCAAACAACCTGATCTTTGGGCATCCACTCACCAGGCCATTGGTAGTAAATACTCCAAGCGACCCATTGATTGATATCAAAGATTCGGTAAACCGTGGAGGTACCACCTTCATACTCAATCACACTACACTCACTTTGACTCCAAATCCCAAATACCAGATAGGCGGGCAAGAGGCTAGACGCTCAGACATGATGTGGGCAATTGTGAATAGATACTTCCGCGGTTTTTCTGTAAAGGCTGTTGGTTTCCCGGTAGATCATATCGCTCGTAACTCACTAAAGGCTGAACTCAATGTTCCGAAAGTGAAAGCAGAAATTATCGGGTCAGCAATGTATGCTGGACTCATGTTTTTTCTAACAAACAATCCGTCTCATTCCCTTGTTTTTACCAAAAAAGATATTTCTGAAATTCAATCCTTTATCGAACAGAATCTTTTAGACCGGATGATTCAACTTGAGATGAGTTTCTACCGAATTCGTGGCCTCCATCGATCACTTAAGGAAAACTTCGATGAACCGCTAATTCAACCTTTGATGAATCAGCTTGAGGACTTGTTTAGCGATGAGAAGTGGTCGAATCTGCATGAAGAGGTTATGCAGCACCGCACATCCGAGAATGTAGAATTTCTTACAACAATCCGAGATGTGGCCGAGGATTACGCTGCCTCTGATTTGGAAGTGGTTTTAAGAATGAACAGAAATTGGAAAGGTTTGGGAGATATATATGTCTGAACTGAAGAATTGGTGCACTCTTCCCACCTCGGTGGGAAACTTTCGGATGTATGATACAGGTGACGAAGACGTTCGCCTCATCAGCAGGGGGGACGTCAACACTTTAGGGAAACATCCCCTTCTACGTATCCATTCTTCTTGTTTGGCATCTGAAGTATTCGGAGCAAAAGACTGTGATTGTGCAGATCAACTTCGTGAATCAATGAAACTGATAGCAATCGAAGGAGAAGGGATAATCATCCATCTGCACCAAGAAGGAAGGGGGCAAGGTATTTCGAACAAAATTCGTGCAGTGAGGCTCATGGAATCAGATGATTTAGATACAGTCGAAGCGTTTGAACATCTCGGCCTTGAACAAGATAATAGAGACTATGATTCTGCGCTTGATATTCTTAAATCTCTTGGAGTTATTTCAGTTCGCTTAATTTCAAACAACCCTCGAAAGCGCAAATTTCTGCAAATGAATGACATTGAGGTTGTATCTGTAAACACCCACCCAAATATCCGCCCAGAAAATGAAGCGTATCTGCATACGAAAAATCAAAAACTTGGGCATCAACTACCCTTGGATGAGATCCCCGTAGATGAAGACGAAATTCGATTCTACCACTCTGACCAACCTTGGGGCGAGTTCTCTAATTTTTCCCCACACAGTATCTTTATTGAGGGGGTCAATTGGCTGACGGTTGAACACTATTACCAAGCCCAAAAATTCATTGAACCAGAGTTGAAAGAGAAGATTCGATTATCAAAAACCCCGACTCTTGCAAAAGACACTGCCACAGAGATGAAAAATCTACAGAGAGAGGATTGGGCGGAACTAAAGGAAGACGTCATGCTGAAGGCCCTACGGGGGAAATTTTCACAACACCCCGAACTCGCTAAACTTCTTCTTAGCACCATCCCAAAACGACTTGTTGAGTCAACCTCGAACGATACATTCTGGGGTGAATCTATCGATGGCGAAGGCCAGAATATGCTTGGTGAATTACTCATGTTGGTCCGAACCGAATTGGAATAAAATGAGGTGAGTGTAGTGTGTGGTATTCTCTTCATGTTTGGCCCAGGGTCGCACGAAGAGGTTCAGAACCTCCTTCCTCGCCTAGTACACCGCGGTCCAGATGATCAACGAATTATAGGAACCGATGAGATGGCTTTGGGCTTCACTCGCCTCGCAATTAACGGATCCGGCGAGGTTGGGGCCCAACCTATGGAGCATGAAGGAATGATTGGAGCATTCAATGGCGAGGTCTACAATTATCGAGATCTATCTGAAAAATATGCCCTCCCATTATCTTTAAGCGACACTGATGTCATTCTACCACTGTTCATGAAACTCAACGAAGGGATACTTGATGTCCTCGATGGTTTTTTTTCCGGCGTCATCGTTGACCAATCTGCTTCAAAAATTTGGACGATACGAGATCATATTGGAAAAAAGCCCCTCTTCGTTGGCCGGTCAGGGACGAAAGTTTTCATTACCAGTGAACTCAAAGCCATTGACAATGTTGACCACTTTTCTGCTCTACCTCTTGGTTTGTCCTCAGTTGATGCGGTAAGTGGCGAAGTAAAGGTGATACGCCAACATCAATCATTCCAAACAAATAATTCCCTAACCAACATTTTTCGAGATGCAGTCATCAAACGCCTCCCGGCACCTAATCAACCGGTTGCAGTCTTCCTTAGTGGAGGTCTCGACAGTTCTCTCGTCGCAGCAGTCGTTGCTGAGCATCGACCAGATGCAACTTATTTTACACTCGGTAGTGGGGA
>JABIHC010000176.1 GCA_018649825.1 Methanobacteriota archaeon | reverse complement strand
TTGCACCTTATCCTTCCTCATCTCTAATTTCATTACCTCAAACCCCTCCCCTTCTTCCGTGCAAGATTCTACTTCACCTCCCACGGGGGGCTCCTCTCCTTGCTCAATGCCGCTTGATCGTAGTGGCTCAACCGAATCTCACTGGCAAAATGTCTACACCTCCAACGACCCAACTACTGTTGGTTGGTTTCAATCTGAACACGAAATCACCCTCGACTTATTCGCTCAATCCGGCGCAACTCCCGCCGACAAAATCATTGATGTTGGAAGCGGTGCAACTACTCTTCTTGACCAACTAATTTCGCTCGGCTTCCACCAAATTACTGCAGTCGATATTTCTCCAGCCGGACTCGCTCATTCTCAATCTCGCCTCGGCAAAAAAGTAACTTGGATAATAGATGATATCACTCGTCCACTAAAGGTATTGTCACTCGGTCAATTTGATTTGTGGCATGACCGAGCGGTTTTGCATTTTTTTACTTCTTGTACTGAAATTGAAGGTTATGTAAATACCCTAAAATCCGCCCTCCGCAAAGGCGGTCACGCGATAATTGAAATCTTCCCAAATGAAGGCGCTGGCAAATGTTCGGGCCTCCCTTTGCAACGCTACGATGAAAAAATGCTGCAAGCATTACTCGGGGAGCAGTTCCAACTGCTAAAATGTATAAAACACACTCACGTAATGCCATCTGGTGACAAACGCCCATATGTTTCTTGTCTCTTCAAACGTCAGTAAACCTCAAGAAAACCTCCCACTTCCACCTACTCACCCTCCTGTGTTTTCACAGGTAATTAGGCCCCTATCTCCTCATTTGTCGTTTGGAAAACCGCGCGGCAAGGTTATGAAGGGATGGTCGGTCGGCGGGATGCTCAAAGAGCAGGTGATAGCATGTCCAAAGGTCTTTATCAACACGTTCGTGAAACTTGGAAGCGTCCAAAAGATGCTATGCCAAAAGCATATATTCGTGACCGAATGGCTTCATGGCGCCGTGAAGAAGTGTTCACTCGCGTTCACCGCCCAACCCGTATTGATGCTGCTCGTCGCCTTGGTTACAAAGCCAAGCAAGGCATAGTTATCGTTCGCACTCGCGTCCGCCGTGGTGGATTGCGCAAGGGTAAGATTCACATGAAGCGTAAGCCAAGTAAGGCTGGTATTCGTAAGATTACTATGGCAAAAAATACTCAGCGTATTGCTGAAGAGCGCACAGCTCGCCATTATCCTAACATGGAAGTACTCAATTCTTATTGGGTTGGCCAAGACGGAAAGCAAAAATTCTTCGAAGTTATTCTAGTTGACCCATCTCACCCAGCAATCGCTTCTGACAAGGACCTCGGATGGATTTCTCGCATGGATGGCCGTGGATCTCACAAGGGCCGTGTATACCGTGGAAAGACCAGCGCTGGAAAGCGTGGACGCGGTCTATTCAACAAGGGTAAGGGCGCAGAAAAACTCCGCCCTTCTCTCAAAGCACGTGGCAACATCGGCAAGTAATTACCTGCCTGTCACAAATCCCTTTGTCATATTCCATTATTGGAGTATTGCCGAATATTGGCTGAACATGATTGGTGAAATAAAGAGGTATTATTTTGGATTATTCAGAATATTTCTTTGCGATTGGTTTCATGTTCTTCATGTGCTGGTCACCGGGCCCCAACACCATGCTTTGCGCTGCGCATGGAAACCAACATGGATGGAAGAAATCTTTACCTCTTGAATTTGGAATGTGTGTTGGATTTTTTGTTATGGCATCTCTAGTTGGCTTTGGAATTGAATTGATTGAACAATATGAAACAATCATTGATGCAGTTCGATATTTAGGATCTGTATATATGCTCTATTTGGCATGGCATATTGCTATGGCAAGGGTTGAAGAAAATACCTCTGAGCAAAGTTTGGTTGGCGATAATGACTCTGACAGAGAGATTGTTGAGAGCACATCTGCAGGCCTAATTGAATTTAATGGTGAAAAGGCACTCGGGCCGGTCAATGGATTTTTATTACAATTCATTAACCCCAAAGGTTTGGTCTATTTTACCCTCCTCATGGGAGTATATGGGCCACGAATTGGTTCAACCCTTTCCATCAAAATCTTACTTGTATTTTCCACAACACTTGTTGGTCTTGGTTCGGTATTATTTTGGTCTGGTGCCGGCGTATTCCTTTCGCGGATTTTTTCCCAACCAGAATCTGCTCGTAAAGTCAATATTGTTCTCGGGCTGATATTAGCATTTGTCGCTCTTGATATTGCTTTTCATGAAAATATCACCGCACTTCTATAATTTCATTGTCTTGCCGAAGGGATTCCACCTAATGTCCTACTTATTATCGCTCACTTTTCGGGTAATGTTCATGACTTCCCCCTTGGTGGTAGGTTTGTGTCCGAGAGGCGAATGACCAGTTTACGTGGGAGGGGTGTTTTTCTTCCCAATGGCCGTCGCTTAGGTGTTGTTCATGATACTGTAACCGATTTAAACAATTGGCGTTGTAGTCATATTTTCGTAAAAGAAGTTGACCCGGCTCTTGTTGAAGATGCAATACCTCTAGCGATTCCTTGGCGATGGGTGCGCTCAGTTGGAGATATTGTCCTTCTACGTTGGTTTCCTCCTACCCAAATTCCCCGCGACCCTCAGGCTTGAAATACCTCTAAAGGATGGTTATACTGATGGAACTTGAAGCACACTTACTCGGCACTTCAAGTGCCAGACCTGCTAATGGTCGCGAGGTTAGTGGTTCAATTGTAATTGTTGGAAAATATCAAATCGCAATCGATGCAGGTGAAGGTTTCCAAACTCGCCTTAAAAAACAGGCGAAGGTACTAAAAAATGCAAAATGGGAATCTCGTATTTCTCATACCCGCTTAGATGTAATCGCTTTGACTCATGGTCACCTTGACCACTGTTGGGGCGTGTTACCCATGCTGCTTAGCATGGGTCTTGATTGCAGGAATAGTCCTCTTTCAGTTCTCGCTCCGCTTCACCACGATGCTTATCACGCTCTTGCCAAAGATGGCATGGATGCAAAGATGCCCGATTCAGTACCGGCCGTTGACTTGATTAATCAAATGCGATTCTGGTGGGAACTTCTATTTGACAAAATTTCGTCTGAGGAAATGTTCCCTATTTTTTGGTATACAGTTTCATGGATTGATGGCGAAGAAAAGTGGTTACAATTAGACCCACAAAATAGTACGGTTAGCCAACTTTCCGCGCCTCCAAAACCCATAGGCCCGCACTCACTAACACCGCATCAAACCATACATTCAGTTCCGAGTTGTGGCTGGAGAATAACCTCAGCAGACCGACCCGGCAAATTCAATGCACAACGTTCTGCGGAACTCAGCCTCAGTGACAATCAAATTTCGAAACTTGCCAATGGTGAAGATATCACTATTATCGCTACATCCGACGCTTCCTCCTCCGCCCCTAGCGCAAATTCTGCCGCAAACGAAATTCTGCTTGCGAGTGATTTCCGTGGCCCTTCTACCTCTGGTGTTAGCATTTTGATTACAGGAGACACTGGGGCTGAAGCACCAGAACTATTGGCACTCGCCAAAGCAGCCCCACTTAACTTACTTATTCACGAATCAACCTATTCGGATTCTCACCAAAGCAATGCAATAAATTATCTTCATTCCACTTCCCGAGATGCCGCTAAAGTTGCAACACAAATCGCAGCCGAAAACCTAGTGTTGACTCATTATTCCAGCCGTTTTGTTGAAACCGAAATTCCATTGACTGAAGCCAGAGAAGCCCATCCTAGAGTACACGCCGGTGAGGATGGAGATATTTTCCAAATTGAGCGCGACGGTAGCCTCAAAATATTCCGCATTTCTGATGGTTCTCCTTTCCAAATCCTTGAACCATTTTAGCCAGCCTCAAGTGTTCTCTTTCGCCCCCCTCCCTCTATTTTTCACATAGTATTGTCAAATTTGCCATATTTTCACTATTGCACGCCGATGAGTTGGCTTGAAGTGTGATAGGTACAACCCGACCCTATGGGTCGGAGAATACAGTTCGCAGTTTTGTTGCTGGTCGGCCTCTTCATTTTGCCAGTAATTGCAGTCAATATCGTTTCTATTTCGCATATTTCCCCTGCAATAAATGATGACATTGATTCTAATCCCTCTCATTTCCCATCTTTGGAATCTTCTTTGAAAGTTAGCGCAAGGTCAGCAGTAACCTGTTCCTCTGTTGAAATGTCAACCTTGCCGGCTAATCTAAGTCTTTCTTCTGGTGAGTGTTCTTCTTTGAATTTGGGAACACTTGTCTCGGAATCTGTTTTGGATATTTCAGTTCAAGTTAGTGACTCTCCAATTGATTTGTTATTTTTTAATGAAAATGGTGCTACTACCTATCTCGCAGGACAAAACTATCACTTGGCCATGACTGCTGACCCAACTCTTGAATCTTTATCGGGTACAGTTAATTTTCACTGGCAAGTTCCCGCCAGTCTAACGGATAAAGGATGGTTCATTATTATTGACAATATGGCTCATCCAGGTGATGAAAATTTTGGCGATCAAGGTGCTAATTCTTCAATAGTTTCCCTCGATGTTGAATTACTTCCTTCTAGTGAGTTTGACTTATTTCATGGGCTTGCAGTACTTGCTCCAGGTTCTCATTCTGAATTGGCTGGAGGGAGCGAGTTAACATTTGATGCAGGTGATAAATTAACCATCACCACTTGGCCAATAAGTGGTGATGCTGACCTCTACTTGATGACCGATGACCAACGTGCAAATTATCTTTCAAATGGCAATGGTGAGGCATTTATTTCCGGTGCCTCATTAACCTCAATCACAACTCAACAAACTCTTGTTTGGTCCGTTCCTGCTGAATTAGACGGCATCCCTCTTCATCTAATGTTTGATAATGAAGCAGAACCTACAGGGGGAGGCGAGGGAATTGGCATGGCAAAGGTCTCTATAAAACTAGAATTAACCCCCGTATTATCTCCTGAATTTTCTATACAAGGTGGCGAACTCGGGACAACTATCGGTTTTCAAGCCGCAATGCCAAATTCTCACAACCAAATCAATACACTTCAATGGGATTTCGACACCTCAGTTGATAGTGATGATAATGGAGTAAATGATGATGATAATGATGCAGGCGGCTGGGGTGTGTCAACTACATATTTGACACCAGGTGTATTCGAAGTCAGCCTAACAATAGCATCTCTTGATGGCCGCAGTGCCACTATTGCTCATAGTGTCACTATTATCGATACAGTCGCCCCTACCTTTTCAGTTTCTATTCCCGGGCTTGATTCTGAAATGCATGCTCTTGTTGACCACAGCCAATTGATAACCGCTACTGCAAATGCAGAAGATGCCCATGCTATTGCTTCAATAAATTGGATTGTTGATGGTACTTTGCAAGGTAGTGGTTCAAGCATTGACTTACAATGGGGGATTCCCGGTGAGCATCAAGTCGAGATAATTGTATCTGACCCGAGCGGGAATTCAGATTCGGTGAGTATTACTGTTGAGGTAATTGACACTACTACTCCAGTGATAAATGAAGAAAAAACTTCAGTTCCAGTTAATGCTCAGGAGGGAAAAACGGTAACTTTCAATGCTTCAGCTCTCGATGCGTGGGACGAGGCTTCAGATTTGCATTATGCTTGGGATTTGGACCCCGATTTTGATTCAGATAACGACGGAAATGCAAGAAATGATGCAGATTTGCAAGGAGCAAATCTGGGTCATATTTTCCAGCACCATGGGAAAACCGAGATTGTATTGACCGTCACCGATGCAGCAGGTAATTCTGATTCTGCCGGATTTACAATTCAAGTTTCTCCAGCACCAAGTGAAGGTAACATGTTTGCTCTAGTGCTGATAATCTCCATTGTAGTAATTGCAACTTCTGTCGCAGGATTAATCGGATATCGTAAAGTTCAGGAACACGCGGCAATTCAACTATTAGTCAATCATGGATTAAGTGCTGAAGAAGCCGAAACTCAAATTCTTTCAATCAAGGTCAACCAGAAATTATCGGTATTCGCAAATGCTGAAACGTTGGCAGGATTAGATTCAGGTGATGTAAAAACTGTTGTCCAATTGCAAAATGATGAAAAGAGTCAATTATCTCAGCAATTATATGGTGGCGACCCAGTTCCAGCATCACAAATCTCGGATCCAAATGCTGGATTCCAACGCTCTTCTAATGCGGAAAGTTATGGTGGCCATGCAGGCTATGGAGGCAATTCCCGAGCCAATGCAGAAAATGAGTTGGCACGAATAGCCGGAGTCACTCCTGCCACAAGTGGATATGCTCAAGGTCAACAATCTCGTGTGCTTTCTGAGGATGAATTTTCGGCTTTTGCAGACGATGTCGCAGCTGCTGACTCCGAACAAAGCACACATATTTCTGATGCTCCTGCATCAAACGACCATTTCAATCCAATAACTCAAGATTCTCCATCCAGCCAAACTGCCCAAACAGACCAGCAAAGTACCGCTGCTGCGCAAAAGCGTGCAACTTCAATGGGAGTAGTTATTCCTCAAAATAGTGCCGTAAGTGAAGGTGAAATTGATGAGGATGTTGCCTTCCTCAAAGGCTTGCAAATGCAAGGAGATTCTGGTTCCGCAGATGCCATGTCCTCACAGTCCACTTCCACCCAAACCACCGCTGAGGCACCTTCTCAGGCGCCGGATACTAACTCTGGCGCAACCGAACAAGAAGGCTTGGTTGAAGCCGCTTGTGGAGCCTGTGGTGCTCACTTTGCCCTTACCTTCCCCGATGGCATAAACGAGGTGCTGGTAGACTGTCCTTCGTGTAGTGTGGAACAGGTATTACGCAGTTAGTTTCCTTCACTTCAAACCTCGATGTGGTGAGTCCAATAGACCCAATGTCCTAAAGCATACCTGCACCCCTACGGGGTGCATGGGTGAGCATGTTCGAGTGTTAGTGGCTGGTTTGAAGCCAGCCGATACGCGTCCGATACGCCTTGGCATTATCATGATGATTCTATTCATCGCCCCTACTTTTTCACCACTTGCAAGCGCAGGGTCTCTGCAAGTTGCAAGTGATGATTTCGGTGTACTTTCAGCCCTTGATAAGGTGTTGAATGAACGGGCTGGTGCCGCCGATGATTCTGATGTTGGATTAATGGCTACAGGCTCATTATCCGGTGTAGAAGCGAGCCTGCGAGACAGCGGTCCGTCTGACCCCCTCGAAGAAGTAAATACACAAATGGCCAAAATAGCCTTGCGTGACACATCTCCTCCTTCTCCCGACCACCCCCGGCCTTACGAGTTGTTATTGAATGAGGATACCCAACCTCCCAATTTCCCCTCAAACCTTCTCGATACCCTCTTTGGCCTCCCCCCTGATTTGAGTGATCCACTTGCTATTGGAATCAATTCCTATGTCCTCTATGTCAACTATTCCGCCCGAGGAAATGGCCCTCAATATGAAGCTTGGGATTCAGGTACTTTCACTGGCGACTTGATTACTCTTTCCGGCTCTACTCCTTTTGAGAATAGTATTGATTTGGATGGTGATGGCAATGATGATTTATTGGTTGGGTTAACCATTATGGGACTTGGGCAACAAGGAGTTGGTTGGGATATTGAGATGTCAGACGGTTTGGTGCCAACTCCCGAATCTTTGTGGATTCGCCCAACTTTCCAATGGCGAGTTCATATGTTGAATAATACTGCTAATTCTGCTGCGATTTGGGAGTCTATGGAATCAATGGAAGTAACGCTAATCAAAGGTTTTGCCTATGAATTGTCAGTAGGCGCTGATGGTGAAGGCTATGCCTTTGTTATTGATTCATCTTTTACTCAACCCCCATATGATTTCCAATTACGGGTTGGTCTTGAACGCATGGAATTTGATATTACTGCTCTTGGAACAAATATTATTACTCTAATTGCGCAATTATTTAGCCCTAGTTTCAATGAATCCACATTACTCCTTACCGAAGTTTCTGCACCATATTCAATTACCATGCATAATCCAAATGAACCGGGGACTAATCGCCAGCAAGATTGTTGGGATGAGTTGGCAAATGGTGAATTATGGTACGACCCTAGCCGAGACCATTTGGCAAAGTCGCGTCAGCATAAATGCAAAATCGGAATAGGTATTGGCTACATTCATTATGGATTGCCTGACTCATCTGGTGCCCGCAACCCCCTTGAAGTGGCCTATATTGATGCAGCATTCCATCCTACTGAAGATTCACAAATGTTGCTAAGTGAAGCCGATTTGGTATTCCGTAACGACAATCTTGGCAAGGATAGTCTTGATACGATTGAATACTATGGTGATATCAATGCCGACTTAACCATACATTATTTCGAGGACCGCTCAAATTACAGTGAACCCGATTCACCTTATGGTAATATTACCGATGCTTCGGTTATTTTCCGCGGCCTCCCTGGCAATTCAATGCCGCAAGATGAAATCAATGCAATATTTACTATGTTAGGGGCGGCACCAGACTCTCTAGACCTCCCTGGCCAAGTTCCCGATGAGCGCCTTTCTATGATAATCGCCATCAAGAATTTCACTCGTGATAAAGATGACAATGTCGATGATGATACCTTGCCCATAAACCCTGCTGGCCCGCCAGATAGCCTAATCTTAATCGCCCTCAATGAGCGTGCTACAAGTATTGAATTCACTGCCCATGTGATGCGTTATGGTTCGTCATTTGACTATAGTCGCACCCATATTTTCATTGAGGACATTCCTGAAGTATTGCTGATTTATGGTAGTTTTGAAATGCCCGCCGGTGGAGGAATACGGGTGATGTATGATGATATTAATTTGGATATTTTCTCACAATTTTTTGATAACATTCTGCTCGGATTAGTAGAAATAATTCTCGATGTAGGCAGCATTATTCAGGGATTGCCAATGGCAATAGTTTCTACTGCAAGTGAAGGCGGCGGGGTTGTTAGAATTGAATCCTATAATCAAGTTCTATTTACCTCACTTACACATGGTCAACGTACTTCAGAAATACTTGGAACTCTGTCACTGGAACTCGGTTCAAGCGACCATCCGGTGTTTTTAGGGGAGGACCACATTGTTTTGGGCCATGACCGCGGGCTCGACCCCGTCCCTGGCCGCTTGCAGTTGGAAACCCCACTCGTCTCGGTTTCTTTGAGTGCAAACATTAGTCAAGTTTCAAGTATATATCATAGTTTTGACCCTGATAATGAAATACGTGATATTGAATTAATTGGTGCCAGCACCGCTCCAATTGATATCGTATTCATTTCACACGATAGTGGCACACTGAATGCCAGCCAACACCAATTCGCCCACATTTCAAACCGTCCACTAAGTTTGATGATAAGTCAAAGTCCAGAATCAATTACCTATCATGCAGATGGCCCAATTGGTTCAATTACCTATGCTGCATTTGAATCTCCGCAAGCAAATGCAATACGAATGGAAGGTTTGCCTTCTCATTTTGAAGTACTTCTTGGCGATACTCTTGGTTATATTGCCGATGAACCGATTGCATCTATTAACATCCAAATTAGCAATTCATCAAATCCAAAAACTATGGATGGAGATCATTTTTACTTTTGGCAGGATACTATCACTGGTGAAGCCGACCTTTCGGCTCGCCTGTCAAACCTCACAAATATTCGCAGAACTTCCCCTGAAGTTCCTGGTGCGGTTGGTGAATTAGGAAATGGAAACATTGCCATTAACCGTTCTTCCTCGGCTCCATTCAATGTATTGATTCGCGATGATACCGCCTATGCGGACCCACATTTAGGATTAAATGCAACCATGTTAATTGATCCTCTCCCCTCAGCCCTAGCCTTTGATTATCCCAGCGAAGTGGATAGTGGGGGTTTTGCTACACCTGGTTTTGGTGATGAAGAAGGAGTTAGTGCTCTCGCTTTCTTCCTTGGAGATATGGTAGGCTTTGGTCAATCTGTTTCTGACCTTGTTTCCGAATTAACCCGTGACCTCGGAGGTGGTTCAGACAATGATGATCTTGCCCTCGGACTGGACCTCCATGCCGATGCCCCTTTCACAATAATTGCCGATATTGAGAAGGGAGATGTAGTTCCAGAAGATCCCAACTGGATGCATGGTGTCGCATTGAGTATAGAAGACCGAACTTTGTTAGATTTCAATCTAAGTGCAATGGTTTGGCTTACCAGTACTCCGCGTGGGCAACTCGAAGGGATTTTGCAAGACGGGCTTGTTTCAACTGATGAACGTGATTTATTCCTTGCAATTCTTGGCGATAATATCCTTCAAGCATCTGAACTTGCACTTGCATTGAATGATGGATTGATTGAGCCAGATGAATGGGAATTAATTGACCGTACTCAACTCCTAACCGAGGGGATTGATGCAGAAGAACGTCGTTCTTGGCATATTCGCACTTGGCTTCCTAACCTACCTCCAACGATTGAGAATCTTGGCTATAGATACTCAGAACCCGATGGCGTGCCAACTTATGATTTCAGGATTGATTTAGAGGGTTGGACGCCTGCTCGAGAAATGTTGAGATTTGAAATGAATGGAGTTTCAAATCGCGATGTGGCAATTGAAATAAGCGGTCTTGATACTACATTACAAAGGGATGCTTCGGTGAGAATGCAAATCTCAACTGATGATTCTTTCACGGTTCCAAGAGTAAATGTTGACCTTCATTATGAGTTTGGAGAACCTCTTGAATATGCACATGCAATACTAATTGATAGAAATGTGGATAGTCGTTATGAAACTCTAATCAATGATTTACCTGCAACTGGAGATATGTCAACAATAATTGGTGATTTATTGCAAATTGACTTTGCAGTTCCCGAGTCTGCACAAAATAATGGTTTATCGGCAGGCTCTGCGATGATTCAAACTATGCGTTATCGCGATGGTATTTGGTATCCTGCAACGGTATTCATGCATCAACTCCCCGGTGAATTGCATCTTTCAATGCAGCCAAGTTACGAATATGACATTAATGAACAAGCGATGTTCCAAGGCATGTACACCCTTGAGTATACGAGTAATGCAGACACCCTTGATCTCTATGTTGATGCAAATGGAAAAGCCCTTGAATCCCGTTCAAATATGGTGATGATTGCTGAGGACCTACCTTCTCGTACCAGTATTTCCCATACCGATGATTGGGGATTACAAATTTCTACTTCTGGCGATGGAATCGGACGGCTCTACTATCGCCAAACCGACTCACCGATATATCCCGGAATGTATTTGCATTCAATGGAAGCAACTGGAGAGAATCTCAAATCCATGACCGTTCACGTCTATGGTAGTTGGTTATTCCCTGTTGTCGTTCTTGATGATGTGGCCGGAGGCCGTATTGTAGCGACTGCGAACGCCGATGTCGAGGTTGGAGGCATTACTTGGGATGCTCGTGGAGTTCTAATTGATGCTCAAGCAACAGGCCCAGTCCCTTCGGGCTCAACCTTTGGTGTAAATGGAGTTACAGGCGATCTTTCCCTCCTTAATACGTTGACAGGAGGACGTGCTGATACTACTCATATGCTCATTATTGAACCACTTTCTTCCCTTGTATTAACCGTGGTAATGACTTTATTTGGAGGTGGTAATTGATGAAAGATGATGAGCAAATAATCCTTTCAACTACTTCTGATGAGGATGAGTTGATTGATGTCAGCGAAGAAGAATTTAAGATAGCGCATGAAGTTGCTGAAAAATTATTGGAAATAGGGCATCAAGTCACTCTCGGTAGAGTAATTGCCGCCAGTTGTACCCTCTTAGTACTATTTTTGCTTGTTGCAGCATCATGGCATTGGGCTATACCGAGAGACTCAATGTCTGTTGAAAGCAGATATTATCAGCGCGGCGGCACTCATGTATTCCTCGTATCATTGGATAATGATGGAAGTAGGGCAGTCACTGATGTAAGGGTAACAATTAGTTTTTCTGATGTTGAAGGTGAATTGGTTGACAGTACTAGTTGGAGTGGCGATATTCTACCCGCTCATAGTAGTGTAACTGGAGATGATTTAGAATTGGTTATTCAAGGTCATACGGTTTGGGATGAGTATCAATATTCAGTTATTCTTGATTGGACTGACGGAAAAGGTTCTTCACATTCACAAAGATATGACCATACAGTTGGCAACTATGCTAGCGATTGGTTTGTTGATACGGCACCGACAAGCATGTGGTTGCTTTGATAATATTGGAGATAATTCTTATGCGTATTAGACTTGCTTTTTTACTCCTCCCTCTCTTGTTTGTGAGTGTCTCACCTTTTGCTGCAACCTTCGCAATACCTGATACTTCTGAAGGTAGAGATAGCGGTGGATTTGGTAATGGCACCCCTTATTCTTTAGGCGATGAATCTAGTGATTGGAAGTTATTTTCAATTGATGAGAATCAAATTTTTGATGCGCTGGGTATTCAAAGTGAGTCTTTTGTTCCAGAAGGCAGGTCAACATTAGCCATATCTCGATTGGGGATCCATGGAGTAAATGGCACAATAATTGCAAATGATTTGCCCCCCGCTTCCCTAGTGGCACGCGAAGACCTTTCCCTGTTGATTATTGATGGAGATTACCAACTAACGGATGCCCGAAATAATCTCGCTGAAATTGATGGATTAGTTGTGCGCGAATATATTTCTCCAAGTGGTTTAGTCGTTCAAGGAACTCCTAATTCGCTTCTTCGTGCAAGTGTAGCAGAAGGTGTTGTCGCAAGTTTGGACGTACCTATTGCAATGATGGCTAGTAACATGATTTTGGATGCTTGGCAAGAAGCCAGCACTACCAATATTGATTCTTTTCTCGGCCCAGAATCCCTACTTGGCGAGGAAGTACGCATTGAAGGTTGGCGAGATGATGCAACCAGTACAGTCCCTGATGCTTGGACAATAGTTGATACTGAAGAAGTTATTTTGGCGGGCCACATGGGTCGTGTCGCACAGAACTCTCTCATTGAGGCTCATCGTTATGATGCTGGACGCTGGGAAGGTAAACTCTCAACTTCTAATCTCGTTGAACTGCTCAGCCTCCCTGCGGTTGGATGGTTCCATACTACTCCAATTATTGGAGTTGATAATGAAAAGGCACGCAATTACATGGGTGTTGATACAGTAGAATCATATTTCACATCAAATCTTGACGGTTCTGGTCAAGTAGTTGCAGTAGCCGATACAGGAATTGATCATGATCATGGCGACTTTGGGTCGCGTATTGATGCAAAGGTTGACTTGGTTGGTGATAGTTCAACTGCAGATACTGATACTGGGCATGGAACCCACGTTGCTTGTTCAGTTCTCGGAGATGGAACGCGTGGAGGTTATGCTGGAGTGGCTCCCGAAGCCCACCTATATTTTCAAGCAATGGAGCATGACCCTTCCGGAAATCTCTATTCTGTAAGTATCAATTATTTATTGAATACTGCCTACGATAATAACGCACGCACCCATACTAATTCGTGGGGAAGTATGTCTGAATCAGAAAATGGAGAATATACTTCTGATTCGGAAGATGTTGATGATAGAACTAATTATTACGACCGCTATTACAATGGTCGAGATGGTTTGACAGTTCTATTTGCTGCCGGTAATAATGGGCCAGACTCCGGAACCGTCAGCCCTCCTGCAACTTCAAAGAATGCAGTCGTAATAGGCATGCACCAATCACGCTATTCTGGTGCGCCAGATAGTGTGATGAGCGGCTCAAGTCGCGGTCCAACTGATGATGGAAGAATAAAACCCGACCTTCTTGCACCAGGGGGCTATGTCCGTTCTTGCCTTGCTCAAGAAGCTCAAGATACATCTGGTTCAACTTGGAATAATCAGTGGTACATGGAATACACCGGCACCTCAATGGCAACTCCAAATGCAGCAGGTGCTGCTGCCTTAGTTCGTGAATATCTAACTGAAATCGCTCTTCGTCCAAATCCACAAGGCGCTCTCGTCAAAGCCCTTCTCGTTCTCGGTGCCCAAGATATGGATACTCGCGATATTCCCAATGAGGATGAAGGATGGGGGCGATTAAATGTCCGTAATTCACTTGCACCAAGCGGTAATAGAGGGATTTGGGTTGATGACCGCGCAGTTCTTTCATCCTCTGGTTCAGTAAAAACTTACACCTTTGAAGTTGAACAATCAAATCTCGCTTTTAAAGCCGTTTTGGCATGGTCAGATGAACGTGGCTCAAGGTTTTCTTCATCTCAACTTGTCAACGATTTAGATCTCGAAGTTGAAATGCCCGATGGAACAATCTACATGGGTAATGCTTTTGCAAATGGGAAAAGTGTAACTGCAGGAACTAGAGATAGCGTAAACAATCTCGAAGTCGTATTAGTTGACCAAGCGAATATTGGAACTTGGACAGTTAGAGTCAAGGATGCCAGTCATGCTGGTTCAAAGACCCAACCTTTTGCTCTAGCAGTAGTAGGTAATGGTGTAAATGACTTACGTCCGGACCCTGCTCCAATTGAAGGTAGCATAGTTACCGATATTGCAATCCCGCAAGTTGGAGATACTGTTGTTGTCGCTTCTCAAGTGCAGAATTTTGGCAATGCACTCGTTGAGAATTTACGTGTGGATTTCGTCGTTGAAGGATTTGTTGAAGATACCAATACAATTTCTCTTGGCCCTGGTTCAGTGACAAACTTGTATTGGAATTGGGTGCCTCAAGTCGATGGTAATCTATCGGTTGGAATAGAAGTTGACCCATTAGACAATGTTGAGGAAATTAGGGAAAATAATAATCTTATTCAAACTATTATTCAAGTGACTACGCCAGGGGTGAAAATTGAATCAGCACAACCCACAATTATCCTAACAGACCCTGACCAAGCAACAACATCTTGGACAATTTCATTGACAAATACCGCATTATTGATGACAAATGCTAGCCTAAATATTGGCTCCGTTTATGAAATCCGTGATGGACAAGAATATCCTAGTTGGTATGTTAGTGCATCGGGTTATAATTTCAGCCTTAATGGTTCTGAATCTGCACAAATCCAAGTAAATATGGTTCACCCAACAACTCCTAGCCCCGGCACTTTTGTTATTCCGTTAACAGGAATTGATGTTGATAATGGCCTTTCTTATCCATTCAGTTTGGAATTAGTGGTGCCCTCTATTGCAGATATTAATTTAAATATCCCCTCGAAAGTACTTGTCAGCCCGGTCGAACCAACTGACTTTTACATCGATTTAACCAATCAAGGAAATGATGCGATTGGATACAATGTATTCCTTGATTCCCCTTCGGGTTGGAATTCAGGATTAATTGACCTTGGTTCTCAACCCGGAGCCTCCTCTGGTTCAACCGGAGCCTTGTCAATCGGAAGTTTACGGGCAATTGGAATCACCTTAACTCCACCTCAAGTTATGATTGAGGCAGGAACTCAATTGAGTCTTTCGTTGCGCATAGTTAGTCAGACCGATCCTTCAGTAACTTGGATTGAAGATATCCCAGTTGAGGTGGAAATACACGAGGAATTAATTATCAGCCTTGAATCAACTTTAGGACTTCTTCGCCCAGATAGCAGAGTCAATATGCAATTTTCAGTAAGCAATAACGGCAATTCAGATGTGTCGGTTCAACCTTCGGCAGTACTCCCAGGGGGGTGGGATTTGGAATCATCAATGAATGCCATAAATATTACTTGGGGGGATAGCGTAAACTGGTTGATAACTATTGAAGGAAATGGGAATGCTGGTAGTGGAATAATGAAATTACACCTAACTTCTAACTCAGGGAGAGATTCTTGGGAGGGTAATCTCAGCGTAATTAGGATAGCCAATCCCAGTCTCTCTTTCTATTCAATTACATATCCTGACGGCAGTAGTTATAGCAACGTGTTAAGCGGTGGAGCCCACCCAGTTGGTCAACAAATAACCTTACAATGGCAGGTGATGAATAATGGAGATGGAACTTGGGACCCGTATTCTTCATTGGTAATCCCCAATGGTTTTTCGGGAGATTGTGTGCAAATGGATGAATTGGCTTCAGGTCAAGAAGATTTTGTTTCCTGTTTCTTGTACATTCCAAATACAGAAGAACCCGGCACACAGCCTCAAATTGAGTTACGAATGGTTGGTGGAGAAATATCTCGTTCCGATTCAATTTCCTTACTTGTTGCTGAGGAATTAGCAGTTGATTGGACTACTGAATTATTGCCCAATGTGGAAACTGGCACAGAACATTTAGTAAAATTACGCCTTCTAAATAGTGGTAATTCCCAAGTTAGCAAAGTAATCAATATCGATGTACCAAGTGATTGGGAAGTTCGTATTGATGGTGAACCGAATGTAAATTTGGAAGCAGGCCAATCTACTTCGGTTAGACTCTTTGTACAAACATCAAAAGCAGGCGAAAGCAACTTTAACATCTACCTTTCAGATGCTGATGAGGTCAGCGGTTCTACGTATAATTTCACTCTTATTGCCGAGGGAGAAGAAATAGTTGAAGGAAAATCAAATATTCTATACACGGCAATATGGTCATCTTTCATACTTATTTTACTCGGAACAGTTGTTTTTGCTACAATAATGCTGAAAAAGAAGTCAAATGAAAATGGCCAACATTCACCCCATCTCGGTGTAATGCCGCCAAACATGGCCGCAACTGGGTTCACTCCAATTGCCCCTACGGCTCCTGTACAACCGATTTCCGCACAACTTCAAACCACCAATTCCTCCAGTAATATGATGGACCAGCACAAGGTATTACCTCCGGTAGAATCACAACCTCAGGCCTCACCGATTGCAACACCTCAAGATGTTACTTCATCACCCTCTCAAAATACCCCTTCAACAGCCCCATCCTCGGGTAATTTTTCTGCAACAATTTCTGCTGCAGCGACAGAGCCGGTAAAGCCTGAAGAAAGTGAGATGAATAACCCAAATCACAAGTGTTGGGTTTGCTTGAAAGGATTGGCCGAAGAAGGTTGGCAAGGTTGTCCAAACTGCGGCGCACGCTATCATTTGGCCGCTGATTCTTGTGGGGTTGAAAAACTTCAAACATGTAGAAATTGTGAGGGCGAAATCTCAGCCTTTGTTATTAGGTGAGTTATGATGCAATCTGATACCAATAGCCGGACCGTTTTTGATAGGTCGCCGCGTCGGGGTTCTATGGAACACTATGGGGATAGCCGAAAATTGCTTCGTCAGAAGCGTCGTTCCTACTTGATTTTCGCTATTATGGTATTAGCAATAATTCCAGCATTTTCAGCACCAATTGCAAGCGCTGGTGAAGCCCGAGATGCAAGTATTACTCTAACGGTTTCTCCGAGTAGCCAATCTGTTAATCCAGGTGAATCCGGAGAATATTCTATTGTAGTTCGTAATCTTGGCTCAAATGATATTACTGTACAATTGCAATCAAATGAAGCAGAAACTCAAGAATGTGGCGCATATTCGAGTACAGTCACCCAAATTACTGGCGTAATCGCCCCTGGTGCAACTGGGGAGGCCACGATGAATGTCACTCTAGCCCAAGGTGCATCAGACCAATGTGATACTACTGTTAGGGCAACTGCAAATGAGCAAGTAACTCCACCAGACCAGCCAGGTGCTCCAGACCAACAAGAGTCAACTGTGACAACAATTAGCGATGATGGCGAATCTAGCCCTCTTTACGGAGTTGATTTAAAAATTGATGAACCTAGTCAAGAATGGGGTGGTGAAGCACTATATGTTTTTGATGTCGAGGTAGAAAACACCGGTCGAGTTAATGAGACAATTACTCTTACCATAGAAGATGAAGGCGGACCAGGGTGTGATATTTCGGACCTTACTGTGGAGGTTGAGCCTTCTACATTGAATTTGGATAATGAAACAAGTGAATGGGTTGAAGTTAGAATTGATGTTCCTTCTGATTCTCAGGCCAGTAAGTATTGCTGGGAACTCCACGCGCAAGTTCAAAATGACCCAACTCAGAACGCATCTGATGACCAATTATTGGATTTAACAATCCCTGAAATACATTCTTGTGATGTGGCGATTAGTGCAGCGACAATGTCGGTGAATCCAGATGATTCAGAGACAACAACGGTTACTTTTTCAAATACTGGCAATACGGACTATAGTATAAAAACTGCAAAAACCGGTGCGCGTTCTAACTGGGTAGAAATAGAAAATATGGGTTTGCACAACCTCGGTCACGGAGGAACGGGTACCAATCCGTTGACCTTTGAGATAACAGTAAGCCCAGATGATTCTGTTCAGGCTGGTTCTGAACATATTGTGAATATTGAGGGCCATGACGGCTCTTCCGGGCCTCTTCTTTGCGAAGTTCAATTGCGCATACTTGTCGGTCAAAGTCACGGCGCAACTGTTTCCCTCTCTAGCACTACAATATCCAATGTTGAACCAGGAGGAAATGGTTCAGTTACAGTAACTGCTTCAAACCAAGGTAATGGACCGGACTCACTCAAAATCTCCACAAGTGCTCCACCAACTGGGTGGGGCGTTAGTTTGTCTTCTTCTACAGTATCTGTTGGAAGTAGGCATGGTACTGATCGTACAGAAAGTATTGAATTAGTTGTTACTGCACCATTTTATGCATTAGCAGACGATGCAATCATCCTTTCCATTTCAGTAGGCGCCACCTCTGGTGGCCAGCCATATGATACGATGAATTTGACAATTACTGTCAAACCAGTCCATAATTGGGATGTTGGTAATTTAGACGTTGGTGACCAAACTGGCCGTAGCAGCCAAGATGTACATTTTCCAATTTTGTTGATAAATGATGGAAATGTCGAAGATACATTCCGTTTCATTGTTGCCAGTCAGACGGCTCAGCCAGAGTGGAATACCCATTTCTTGTTTGGCGAGACTCCAGTGATTGAAGTAGATGTTGCGGCATTCTCTGAAGCAACAGTAACCCTTGTAGTCAATATTGAAGGGGAGGAGGAACTGGATATGTCTAAATTAATTGTGCGAATCATCAACAAGGATGATTCATACACAGGTGATGATGATGAAGATGGAATTCCAGACAATCAAAGAGAAAAGGAATTTAAAGCAATTCTTTCAAATCGCAATTATTCAATGGATGTGACTCTTGCCAATTGTGATGACCGTGAATGTATGGATGGGCTTGAAGATTACATGATTGTTGATTGGAGTTGCCTAATATCTAATGGATGTCCTGTTTCCCTTACAGTAGCCCCTGGCGGGGAGTTTGTGATACCGCTATGGATTAATAATACCGGTGATTTAGGTGACAATGCCTTGATCAATCTTGTAGGGCTTGAAGGCATGGGAACCCGCAGTGCTGAGATTCTAAATCCCAATACCAATGTGTGGGAAGATTTGAACTCCATAGGCGGAACTTTCGGTGTGCCAAAGGCATATGGCGTGTGGAACCTTGAGACTCATCGTTTTGAAATTGACTCAAATTCTATAACTCATTTGTGGGACTATTCATCTCGGTGCGATGAATCCTGCGCTGAAAATGGCGCAAAAAACTGGATTGACGCAAATGGAGATAACAATACTCATGAGGCTCGGGTATTCACGATAGCCATCAACTTACATATCTCCATATCAGGTGGTGCCGCAAATGGAGAGGGAAGTACTTTTGATGTCATTGCCACAAGCAGCCATAATTCAGCATTATCTTCTACCACTTCCTTCAATATCCAAGTGCAAAGTATTCGTAAAATCGGCTTTGAAATAATTAGTGAAGAAACTCAAGATGTTTACTATCCAAACAAAGCGGTATTCGAGGCAAATGTGAGTAATCTTGGAAACACACCAAGTGAAGTACGTATTTTTACAAGTGAAAGCCTTCGCGGTTGGATTGTAACAATTGAGACAGACGATCCGGCTCATATTTGTAATCCAGATGATGGTTTAGAAGTTATTTGTGATTTACAAGTAGGTGAATATGTACTTGTTCGTGCGGTGGTCAAATCACCGCACGGTTCTGAAATCCCCGATGATTTTGACTTCACATTTTCTGCTGAACCTACTGACATAGGGTTGGTTGGGCGCAAGAATGCTGAACTCCATGTACAAGGGGAGCCAAGTCCTGACGACTTTGGGTTGGCAATTCTTGGTTCAACCACTGGGCTTTCAATCATAGCAATTCTCGCATTATTGATTATTTCATATGTATATGTTGAACCGCGTCGCCGTAGTTGGCAAGCAAAGAAAAGTGCCAAGCCTAATTATTCCAATGAACTAACTCCCCTTCTCGTCACCAAAACCGGAGTAAAGAGATTCAAGATAAGTGATGTGACAATGAATTTGAAGAAGGTTGGTTCTGAAACTTGCATCAGTGTTCGAGACTCAAATTTAGATAATGCAGTTAGTTTTGGTATGGCTGGCGGCCTTGGCTATGCAGTACGAAACATTGGCAAAAGTAAGCAAGACATCATGGTATATGCAGACGACACACGTGCTAAACCACAATTGCACTTGATAAATCGTAATTTCAAGAAGCGAATTTTTGATGTTATGGATTCGGCTTCAAATTCACCATTTTGTGTAATCAAAGAAATTAGAACCTCATTTTTCAAGCGATTATTCTCGTGGAACCGAGCATCATGGCAAATCTTGCAAATTGATGGAACTCCATGGATTTCAGTTACAAGGACTCAAAAAGTTCGTGCCTTCCTTCGTAATTACTACCCGATGCACCCACTTTCAAAACTCGATCCACTTTCAAAACTGTTATCTCCTACTGAGTGGGCATTTACGGCCGTTGAAGGTGAAGATGTATATGGAACTCTAAGTATTGCTAGGCCCATCGGTGACCTTGAAATGAGCCTCAAAGCCGAGACTTTCACCGATGAACTTGACAATCGTGCAATGTGGGTCGCTATGCTTATTCTATTGAATAATAACTTCCGTAAATAATTCTCATCTTCTCCTTTTTGCATCTAGTGTTGATACTTTTAACAAGAAGGAAGGTTGAAAGCACCTCAGCCCAAGCGTCATATTGGCCAAGACCATGTTAAGGCCGAGATTCTGGCTCATTTTGACTGGGTTCTCGTTGTCTTGAACGTGATGCTGCGAGCCATTACCCCACTGGGGGGATATAATTGAGTACCAAGAAAGATACGCCGAAGGCAAAAGAAATAGTAATCGATGGACCAAACTTAGGAATGGCTCATTCAGGAAATAGTTGGCCGGCATCGGCCAAGGGTATTGAGATAACAATTCGATACTTTCAACAATTAGGTTGGCAGGTCAGAGCATTCGTTCCGCGCCATTATCTAAGTGCAGGCGGAAAGCGTGGAGTTGATGACCATAAATTGCTCGAATCTTTATGCAATGAGGGTTGTGTTGTTGCAACTCCAAGCCAAGACCACGATGACCATTATTGGATAGCCTATGCGCTACAAACTGGAGCCTATGTGATCACAAATGACCGGATGAAAAATCATGCTGAAGAACATGATGGTGGGAAAGAAGAATTCTATTCTTGGCGTGATGAAAAGGTAATTTCATACATGTTCGTTGGAGATATGTTCATGCCAAACCCAGATTTTGACATTTCTGATGCGCCCGCCCAGGCCGCAAAAACCGGACAAATCAAACCTCCAACTCAAGCAAGCCAAAAAAGTCGCCAAGGTGGCAAAAAGGTGGGCAAGCAAGCCAGTAAATCAGATGGTGGGGGCGGCAAAAAAGGAAAACAAGGTGGTAAAGCTTCTGCACAAGGAGGGGAAAAAATCTCGGCCCAAAGCAACAATCGTGGTAAAACCCCGGAGGTCGCAAAAATTTTCAGTAAATTAGATGAAGGGATTAACCAGGATATTATCGCGGTTCGTAATACAATTCGGCATGTGATAATGCAACAACTAGATCGTAGTCCTTGCAATTTGACAAAATTAGGCCAGATTGTTGTAGATGGTGCAAATAAAACCATGAGAAGCAATTATGCTTCGAGAAAAGAAATAATGAAAGCGGCGCAAATACCGATTAGTATAGCCTTTTATCAGCAATTAACGTTATTATTGGGAGAATTAGTTGAATTTGGGAAAAAGGGTAATAGAATTACCACTGTACAAAAAAGCGAACCGGCCTCTAGATTGAATCAAACCAAGTCAAAGGATGAGTCAAAAGGAAAAACGGGAGGGAAACCCAGCAAGCCACATAAAGCCAGAAAGCAAACCCATTCTGCAAAATCTAGTAGTGTGGCTAAAGCAAAACCCTCTGTAAAGAGAATGACTTTGCTTCGTTTCAAGGATCACCTTGGAAACAAACGCAATGCCCAATTATCCTGTCAACGTGCAGAATTACCCAAATCTGTCGATGCGGCATTGGACATGCTATGCAAAATGAAATTCCCTGCAGATATGGCCCTTATTGGCAATGAGTACAAGAAAATTACTTCTTCAAAATTGACCGCGGCTTTCACCAAACCAGAACGTTTGGTTTGGTTTCTAAATTTACGTAAAGAATGCCCACTCCGCGACTTAATTGCAGATGGCCATATTATCTTGCGCAAAAGTAAGCAAAAAGCCTCTGAAAAAGCATCTTTAGGGTCGACAAAAAACCCTCAAACCAAAGGCCAATCCGCTACAAGAAAGGAGGCAGTAAAGCCCTTAAACAAAGTTGTTACTTTCTTCCGTTCATTATTTGGCGGCAAATGATTTTTCATTTAGCATTCCGATACCACCGTAGGTGGTCACCACAAACGCTTATGGCGGGTCTTCCTTTGGCCCGTTTTAGAGAGCCTTTGCGCTCACTCGGTAAGGGATTATCATGGCGGTAACTGACACCTATCTTGCGGTAGGCCTAATGACTATCATAGGAATAATGATGCCACTCGGTGCTTTCGTTGCATCACGCTTCGTTAGGCCGGTTGCAGACCCTTCCAATCCAAACGTCACCCGCTCCTATTTCTTCCCCGGATATGTGGTTGACCATAGCCAATACCAACGTCGTCTTTCTACGTACGAGTGCGGTTCTGAACCTGTTGGCGATGCAATGATTCAATTTCATTTCCAATATTATTGGTATGCGATTATTTTCCTTGTTTTTGACGTCGCATTCATGTTCATGACTCTCGGCGGCATAGTCGTTGTTGAAGCCGATAATACGGTTTCTGACGGGACAAATGCAACTCGTGCAATTACTTTCCTTGCCGCATTCCTCGGCTTAATGATTCTCGGGGTTTGGCACGTATTCCGCAAGCGTGGTCGCATTTACATCTGAGGTGATTTTATGACAGACGAAGGAGAAAATTTTACCACATTCAATTCACGCACCCTTGTAGAGATGGTTGGTGATGTTACCGATGAAGCCCTTAAAGCAACCAAAATAAAGGACTTGGTTGGTGTATTAGGTGGTCGTTTCTTCAATTGGGCCCAACGAAAATCAATGTTCCCCCTCCATTTAGGAATCAAATGTTGTGCTCTTGAAATGGCTGCTGCCGGCGGCCCTCGCTTTGACGCAGAGCGCTTTAGTGCAATTTTCCGTAGTAGTCCACGGCAATGTGATGTTCTTCTTGTCAATGGTCCAATCTCTAAGAAATTTGCCGACCCAATCGTTCGTCTTTGGGAGCAAATGCCTGAGCCTAAGTGGTGTATTGCTATGGGTGAATGTGCAATTTCTGGCGGCCCATATTTCCAATCTTATAATATTCTTGAGGGCGTAGATACTTTAATTCCTGTTGATATTTACATTCCCGGTTGCCCGCCACGTCCCGAGGCACTAATTGACGGGTTTGCGAAACTACGTGAGAAGATTATTCGAATTGGTGGAGTGCCAAGCAATCAGCGTGAACATGACGCACCAATTATCATCGGGGAGGACTAATTATGTCGGACAAAGCAACAGGTGCAAGTTGGATGGTAAGCGCAGATCAAAATGAATCAGCTGCTAAGGCAGCAGTTTCTGCAATCAATTCACATTTTTCCAAAGCCGGAGTCGTCGCTTCAGTATTGAAACATAGCAGTGGCTCAAAGCGTAGTTATGTTAGCATTGAATGCCCACCTGAACATTGGTTGGCCCTAGCAAAGTGGCTCCGCTTTGATAATGGCGTAAACCATTGCTCAATGATTACAGGAATCCACCACCCCGATGGTGGGGCAGACAAAGGTTGGGAGGTAGTAGCCCACCTTATGCGAATGCCTGTCAAGAACCAAGAACCTGGTGTTGCTCATGTAATGCGCGGTGGAGAACTAGAAGGTAATGATATTCCAATGGAGTATGAAGTTGGAATTATCCTCCCTCCTTCAACAACTCCTACAGTGCCTTCCGTCCAATCCGTTTGGGTTGGGGCAGATTGGAATGAAAAAGAGACTTGGGATTTAGTCGGAATTAATTTTGAAGGCCACAAGGATATGGTGCGAGTATTGAACCCGCACGATTCACCTGTTGGTTTCCATCCATTGCAGAAGCAGCACCGTTTGCGTTATGATGGATTTAATGAGATGTATGATGATGCACAAGGTTTTGGCCGCAAACCGATAGATGCGGACAAGGTGAAGTGAGGTGAATTGATATGGCACAAATGTGGATTACAATGGGACCTCAGCACCCTATGACTCACGGTCTTTGGACTCTGCGCGTAAAAATTGATGGAGAAACCGTCGTTGATACTGAACCAGAGTTGGGTTATATTCACCGTGGAGTAGAGAAAATTTGCGAATCTCGTGATTTCACTCAAATTACTCCATATTGTGACCGGCTTTGCTATGCAAGCGCTATGACTTGGGCCCACTCCTATATCTATGCAGCCGAAAACCTACTCGAAGTAGAAGTCCCAGAGCGAGCTGAATATATCCGTCTCATTGCAAATGAAATGCAAAGAATTGCATCTCATCTAATGTGGCTTGGTGCATATACTCCCGATACAGGAAACCTAACCGTATTCGTTTGGTGTTTGCGTGACCGTGAAATGTTCCTCGACTTAATGCAAGAGTTAGGTGGATCAAGAATGCATTACAACTTCCCTCGCGTAGGCGGTGTAAAGCGAGATTTACCTATTGGATTTGCCGACCGTGCACGGGCAAAGACAAAGATGTTCTTAGAGCGAATGCAAGAATACGAAATGCTTCTTGATGAGTCAACTATTTTCCTTATCCGAACCCAAGGTGTGGGTTATGCAAAGGCCGAAGAAATGGTGAATGCCGGAGTTACTGGGCCAAATGTGCGCGCTGCTGGAGTCAATTATGACGTTCGCTGGGCTCATCCATATTCGGTTTATGATGAAATTGATTGGGAACCAAGTGTTGAGAAGCAGGCATCGATTAAGGGAGCAGACTGTTATGACCGCTACCGTGTCCGTATGGAAGAAATGCGTCAATCTGCTCTAATGATTTTGGATGCTCTTGACAAGATACCAGGCGGCGCTGATACCCATTATTCACCTGGTGATGAAATGATTCTATCTAAAGCTCCAAATCGCGCACCAGAAGGTGCTTCTGGTTTCCATCACTTCGAGGACCCACGCGGAGAATCAATGTTCTACTTACAAGGTGGGGGCGAAGGTCGTGGAAAGAGTCCATACAGGATGTCTATTCGTAGTCCGATGTTCATCACTATTCCCTTCGTTGCAAAGACGATGATTGGTTACAAGATTGCTGACATCCCTGCAATTATGGGTAGTTTCGATCCATGTATTGGGGAGACTGACCGTTGAGGTGATAATTATGGCTGAAGGTTTTGTAATTCACGAATTAATATTTGATGGAGTTAGATCACTTGCTGATGCAGCATTGACTGGCACTCCATTGGAATCCTATGCAGGCTCACTCGCGGTCATTACTGCAACCATGATTTCTTGTGTAGCCATTCTCGGAGTATTCATGCTAAGCATGTTCGTCATTCTGTGGTTAGAGCGCAAAGTTTGGGCTCGTATGATGGATCGTCGTGGAGCGACTATGGACTGGAGAAGTCTTTGGGTTGGTGAACAGGGCGTTACTGCCGGTGAGTGGTGGAAAATGTTGCCCTTTGGCATTGGCACACCTATCGGTGCATTGAACCGTTGGTTAAACAAAGTAATGGGTAATGAAAGCGAGCACGCAACAGTTGACCGCGTCGGAAACCGTTCATGGTTTGGTGCTTGGTGGGCTTTACCTGGTTTTATTCAGAATATTGCTGACGGAATGAAATTTCTAACAAAGGAACACATGGTTCCAAACCGTGCTGACAAGACAATTTTTGAGTTGGCTCCTTTCCTAATTGTAACTTCTACTGTGGTCATTATTGGTTTTATGCCGTTTTCGGCAGGCCTATATGCAATTAATCCAGAACTTTCAGTACTGTTTGCTTTTGCAATTTTTGGAATAGCTCCTATCGGTGTATTTTTTGCCGGATGGGCTTCAAATAACAAATATACGCTTCTCGGAGGCATCCGTTCTGCAGCCCAGTTAACCGCATATGAGATTCCACTTCTTATCACAGTTCTCGGAGTGTGTGTAGTTACAGGAACTTTTAATTTCGTAGAATTAGGGGAGTTCCAGCATTCTTCAGGTTCTTGGAATATTTTCCTCATGCCACTTAGTGCAGGCCTCTTTTTGATCACGATGATCGCTGAAGTTGAGCGTATTCCATTCGATATGCCTGAGGCTGAAGCCGAACTCGTCGAAGGATGGTGGACTGAATATGGCGGTATGCGCTGGGGTTTGCTTTTCGCAGCCGAATACATGCGCGTATGGGCTGCATGTATCATGTTCTCTGTAATGTTCCTCGGCGGTTGGAATGCACCTCTAGCCGGAACATTTAGCGCAATCCCAGTATTTGGCGCTCTTTGGAGTATGCCAGGGGTTCTTTGGACTCTCCTCAAGGCTTGGGCAACCTTCCTCATATTCGTTATCGCTCGGGCTGCTCTTCACCGCATCCGTACCGACCAGATTTTGGAATTCGGCTGGAGATACCTATTGCCTCTATCAATGTTCCAACTTGCAGTCGCTTTCGTACTCCGTCTCAAATTCTTTAACGCTGAAAATATTGACTCCGGTGCAGCTGGTGGAAGTGCATGGGATGGTGGAACTGGATTTGCTTGGACTATCCCTCTAATTATCACCTTAGTATCATTAATTGTTTTCACAGTTTACATCAAGGATGTTGACAAGGACCCTCCTGGTCGTCCTTATCACGTCTATACAACAGAGCCTGCGGGGACGCACTTAGCAGGTAAGGAGTGAGGTGAGAATATGGCAACACACCCAAATGCACAACCAAATTTTAGAAACATGTTTTGGAAACCTTTCCATATGTGCATCAAGGCCATGGCTCGTACATTCAGCCGCGGTCCTTTTAATCGCTGGGCTAAAGCAAATGCAGATGGCTATCACAACAAAATTGAGCCCAATATGCTCGATGAAAAATCCATTGCTCGCGCAGAAGGAAATATCATGAATGATGTTACTGCTCACGAATATACTGCTGACCGTGAAGGAAGCGAGTTATTCCCAACTATTTGGAAGCCCTATACCATAATGTATCCTTATGAAAGATTAGAGGACCTTGAGCCTTGGTTGTTTGAGCCAGGGCAATATAATGGGCGTATCGGTGTAGTTTGGGAGACTTGCACCGCCTGCAAGTTATGCATAAGGATATGTCCAAACGATTGTTTGCACATGTCAACAAAACTACGTGTTGATATAATGGATCTTCAGGATGAAGATAGCGAGCATGGTGGCCTTGGTGGCGACTTACAAGTTGGCGGATATGCTGCTCTTCCATTAGAAGAAGTTCTTGCCGCTCACGAAGTACGTAATCCTGTCACTGCTCATACAGCACCCGAGCCAGAATATCGCTTTGGCGAAGTAATTAGTCTATCTGGCAAGACTGCAACAGTTCGCTGGAATGATAGCAACAAAGAAACAATTGAATATAGTGAGAATCTCCTTCGTGGTGATGAGCAAATTGTTTCTGGAATGATTGACATGGGTCGTTGCATGTTCTGCGGGCTATGTATGGAGGCATGTGATTCAACTTCCTTCTTTATGACAAACGAGTATGATGGTTTGTCAGGTTATACTCGCGAGGATTTGTGGTTTGATGCAAGCCGAACCCGTGTTTTAATTTCCGAACAACAGGAAGCCGTTGACGAGGAACTTGCTCTAAGGGCAAAGAAAGAACGAGCCAAGCGAGCCAAAAAGGCCGAGAAGAAATCTGCCAAAGCAAAGAAAGCGGAGGCCTGAAAATGGGAATAGCAGTATATGCGGAACAGGGAGTATTCTTCCTTTTTGCAGCAATTGCGATTGCCGGTGCACTCGGAACAATTTACTCACAAAGAGTCGCCCATTCTATGATGTCTCTAATTTTTACATTTATGTCGGTTGCCGGAGTTTTCATCTTACTCAATGCAGAATTTTTGGCAGCAATACAAATCTTAGTATATCTCGCAAGCGTAGGTTTGGTGGTACTATTTGGTATCATGCTCACCCGTAGGCAAATCATTGAGGGGGACTTTGAATGAAATTACTCAACTCATTGGCTTATTTCGGCCTAATCGTGATGGGATTGGTTATCATTGCAACAGTTTCTACTGATTCAATTTGGGAGGATGAAGCCCAAGGTTCCCCAACAACAGGTGAATTAGCAAATGCTCTTCTTCTCGATTGGCCTTTTGCATTCTTGATGCTAGGGGTTCTTCTTGCTATGGCATTGGTGGGGGCCGCATATTTGGTTCGTGATGAACGCAAAGAAAATCTTGAATGGGAAATAAATGGAGGTGAGTTGTAATGATTGATCCAACATATGCAATTGGATTAGGTGCAATTCTATTCACCATTGGACTATGGGGTGCATTCACTAACAAGAATGCAATTATCGTATTGATGTGCGCCGAGTTAATTCTCAATGCAGTCAATATTAATTTCATTGCAGCAGCAGCCCAATACGGTGATGTCACCGGTTGGGTTTACGCCGTGATTGCAATTGCAATCGCCGCTGCTGAAGTAGCGATTGGATTAGCAATATTCCTTTCACTATATAGTCAAAGAGAGACTATCAATCTGGATGAGGTCCGGCTCTTAAAGAATTGAGGTGGTTATGATGATGAGCGCAATAGATTATGCTTTATTGATTCCTATCATACCGATAGTGGCTTTCCCAGTCATACTTTTCATTGGTCAAATGTTCAATGGTATGCCTTCTTGGAGGAAGGCTTGGAAGGAAGGAGGGACCATTGCAGTCGTTGTACTTGGTGTTGTTCTCGGCCTTTCCCTTTCTCTAATTTCTGGATATATTGGTGCTGTTTCTGGTTGGGATGCCGGTAATGCAAACGGTGATGTATCGGCACATAGTGCAACAGAATCTAATGATGATGCGGTTAGTGCTAATGTAGGTGAATATGATTCGTGGATTAATTTCCACATTACCGATGGCGATAATTTGATTTCTGAATCCTTTGGCTTTGGAATTTACCTTGATCACGCAAGTGTAATGCTATTATTTGTAGCAAGTTTCCTATGTTTGATGATTGGAATATTCAGCCTTGGATACATGAATACCGATGAGATAAATCTAGACCGAAACCATCGCTTCTATGCCGAATTCTTATTATTCAGTGCAGGAATGTTCGGAATGGTCTTAGCTGACGATTTCCTTTGGTTATTCATTTTCTGGGAAATAATGGGGTTATGTTCCTATCTATTAATTGGATTCTATTATGATAAACCGAGTGCTGCTTATGCAGCAAAGAAGGCTTTCTTAACAACTCGTGTTGGCGATGTATTCTTATTCATAGGATTACTAATGATGTGGAATTTATTCAATAGTCTTGAATTTGCTACAGTTTGGTCCGATGCTGCAATCGCTCAAGTCGTTGCAGATGGAAACCAAGGTCAACTTCACCTTGCCTTGGGAATGATGTTTATCGGCGCAGTCGGCAAATCCGCTCAATTCCCTCTTCACGTGTGGCTACCGGATGCGATGGAAGGTCCAACACCTGTTTCCGCTCTTATTCACGCAGCAACAATGGTAAATGCTGGATTATATTTGGTTGTTAGGATGATTCCATTCTTCGCTAATGATCAACTTGCCGGAGACCTCTCAACCTTGGCACTAACAATTGCTTGGATTGGTGGCTTTACTGCAGTATTCGCAGCATTAATTGCCTTTGTGCAAAAGGATATCAAGAAAGTATTGGCTTATTCAACAATGAGTCAGTTGGCATACATCTTTACTGGATTAGGTGCGGCTGCTTGGTTACTCAATAATGGCCATACTACTGCTGGCCTCTTTGCCTTTGGCGCTTCTCTCTTCCACTTATTCAACCACGCAATGGCAAAGGGAATGCTATTCATGGCAAGCGGCTCAGTTATTCATGAAATGCACCATGCGCACCATAAAATCAATCATAGCCACGGAGACCATGATGATGGACATCACGAAGAGGATCATTTCGATGCTCAAGATATGACTAACATGGGTGGACTTGCTGGAAAGATGCCAATTACCGCTACTGCAATGGCAGTTGGTTCAATGTCAATAATTGGAATCCCACTAATTGGTGGCTTCTGGTCTAAAGAAGGAATTATTGCCAGTACTTGGAAAGCAGCCTTAACCGATGGCGGGTTCTTACTATTCGGCCCAGCGCTTCTATTATTGATTGGTGCTGGAATGACTGGCTTCTACATGAGCAGAATGTGGTTCATGACTTTCGCTGGCAAAGCAAATACGCCGGTTGCTGATGAAGTTGTTGAAGATACTCCATTCATCCCAATCCCATTAGTCATTCTAACATTCATGACACTTGGTGCGATTGTTCTTGCATCAATGCACTTCATAGGTTGGGCATCTGAAGGATTTGGTCACCTCTCCCTTGATATTGTAAGTGGGTTGGTTCATGAGTTGAAACATGCCTTCCTTCCAGGTGGAGATGATTCTGTTTCCTCTATTCTTTTCCTCGTAACTATGTTGACTATTTTCTTGTCAATGATTGTGGGACCATTCACCGCTATGGCTCTTTATGGTGGTCGCTTGGATGCATACAAAGCAAAGCCTTGGTTACAATGGCTAATTCGCCTTTCACACAAGGTTAACAGCCGTTCACATTTTGACAATACCGCTTGGGCTGAATCAAGTCTTGCCGAGGCACTTGACAAGCGCTTATACATCGATGACTTCTATGACAACATTTGTGAAAAGTGGATAGTAGTTCCGTTTGCAAACATTTGTGCTTGGTTTGACCGTCGGGTAATTGACGGAGCGGTTAAGGGAATTGAATATGGTTCACAAGAGACTTCGACCTATATTCGTTCATTGACAACAGGTTCAGCCCGCGATTACATAATGATGGCAGTTCTCGGTATTTTTGCGATTTTCCTATTAATCTGGGGGGTGGCTTGAATGGGCGCACATCAAAATGCCAACTTTAGAATGGGCGAGAGAGAGATGATCTTGATTACCGGATTCTTCGCAATCATTGCCATCTTGACCTATATGTTCCCTTCATTTGCTGAAACTAATTCTGATGGACAAATTGATTGGATTACCATGCCTCTTGTTGGTTTCCCAATAATTGCTTCTGGTGTATTGATGGCTTTTGCAAGCATGGCTACTCGCCGACGCAAGCGTAACATTGAGATGCCAATCAAATTAGCCAGTTTGTTTTTCAGCCTATTTATGTTGGCAATTACAACTTCCCTTTTCTTTGGAATATTGGAGAGCATAAATTGGGATTTCTCAACATTTAACAGTTATGAATTGGAATTCTCTTATGCATGGAATACAACCTTGGGAGTTAATTGGCACGTCGGAATGGATGCTCTTTCATTCTCTATGGTTTGGTTAACAACTTTGCTATTACCAATTGTAATGATTACAACTTGGGAGGAAAAAGCAGGTTGGTATCATCACCCACTAATTCTAATGATGGGCGGTGCATTAATCGGTGTATTCGTTAGTCTTGACTTATTCATGTTCTATGTGTTTTGGGAATTAACATTGATTCCAATGTTCTTCTTAATTCTCAAGTGGGGTGGAAGCGAGAGAAGATATGCTGCTCAGAAGTTTTTCATCTATACTTTCACCGCCTCAGTTATTATGCTTCTCGGAATAATTACTTTGTACTTCCTAAATGACGGTTCTTTTGACATTACTGAGTTGACTAGATCCTCTCAAGCAGCAAGTGATCGTGGTGATGTTTGGCTTGGTGCAAATATGCAAAATGCCCTTTTCCTAATGTTCCTTCTTGGATTCTTGGTGAAACTTCCAGCAGTTCCATTCCATACTTGGCTGCCCGATGCTCACGTGCAAGCTCCAACTTCTGGTTCAATGCTTCTTGCTGGTGTAATGTTAAAGATGGGCGGCTATGGTTTGTTCCGTTTCTGTGTTAGTATGTTCCCCGATGCACTGGTTAATTTCCAATGGCTATTGCTAACTATTGGATTGGTTAGTTTGGTCTATGGTTCGCTAGTCTGTCTTGGCCAAAAGAACCTCAAGAAAATGGTTGCTTATTCTTCTGTTTCTCACATGGGAGTTATTACTTTGGGTATTGCTACTATGGAGCCATTGGGCTTTACTGCGGCTATCTTTATGATGTTTGCACACGGCATCATCAGCCCAATGCTTTTCGCAGTATGCGGATCTTTCAAACACCATTATCATACTCTTGAGATTGGTGCAATGCGCGGCTTAGCAAGGCATAGTCCATTCCTTGGAGTCTTTATGATGTTCAGTTGGATGGCAAGCCTTGGATTGCCTCTATTGGCAGGATTCGTAGCAGAAATAGCAGTATTAATCGCCTTCTGGAAGGCATTCGGTTGGTGGGTTCTTCTACCAGGACTTACGCTCGCAATAACTGCTGCATACTACCTTTGGTCGATGCAGAGAACAATATTTGAAGGTGGATTGGAAGGAGAATTACCTGAAAGCCTACACGGTGAATCACCCGTTGATATTTCAAGATGGGAAGGTAGTGGAATGATGATTATGGCCCTCTTAATTGTCTTATTCGGAATACTTCCATGGATTGTCTTTGATATGATGAGTGGTTATTCATTAGCGGTGTTCACAGGAATACTCGGCTTTGGAGGTGTCTGAAATGGTAACTGAAGTTCAACTTTTCACTGAAGGTGGCCAAACTTGGGAAGCACTTGCGCCTGAGATCACCCTCCTTCTTGGTGTTGTGATGATGTTGATTATTCCAAATCTTGGTGATGCTAAATGGCGAATTCCAATGACTCAAATCCGTTTGCCGGTTTTGTTTGGTGGAAAGCGTTTCAGGGCAACATCTGACCCGCAACTTCCCGCAATGTTAGCAGTTGCAACCTTGCTGACTGCATTGTGGCAAGCAGTAATGAGCCAATCCGGCGAGGGTCAGACTTGGTACCTTACTTCTGGAAGCGGTGCTGAAGCAAATTTGATGCTCCGTGTTGACGCCTTTAGTCGGTTAATGGAATCTGTTTTCTATGTTGCATTATTGCTAATATCAGTTGCAATGATTGACCGCATGCCAGCAAAGCGTGGGAAGAGTTTGCAAATGAAGCAGATGATTAATAATCGGCGCCAAGCAGATTTCTATATTCTTCTACTAATGAGTGCTATTGGAATGTCGGTTGTCACTATGGCAATGGATTTATTCATGTTCTTCGTAGGACTAGAGATTGCCAGCCTTGCAATCTTTGTATTAGTCGCCTTCCAAAAGGAAACTCCCGAAGGAGCAGAAGGTGGTGCAAAGTATTTCATTGTCGGAGCCATTTCTTCCGCCGTAGGCCTATATGGTCTGTCGCTTCTCTACATTTGGAATGGTAACTTACAACTTCTTTCCAATACTGTGACCGGGCAAATCGGCCTTGCAGAGGCTTGGGGTACAATGGACGGGGTTGGTGCATTACCACTCCTTGGTTTGTGTTTTGTATTAGTTGGATTTGCATTCAAGGTAAGTGCCGTTCCATTCCATTTTGCTGCACCAGATGCTTATTCAGGTGCATCAGCGCCAATAGGAGGGTTACTGGCAACAGTTTCCAAGGCAATGGGATTCATCGGTCTAATTAGAGTGCTTGCAATGATTGCTTCACCTGAAGCAGAATCTTCCACAGTATGGATGATGGGTCTTGGAATTATTTCCCTCGTAACAATGACTTGGGGTAATGTCGCTGCACTTGGTAGCGATAATCCAAAGAGAATGCTCGCATATTCAAGCGTAGCTCATGCTGGATATATGCTTGCAGGGCTCACTGCATATGGCGCATGGATAGGTGAAGGAAATGATGCAACAACTGGTGCAGGTGAATGGATATTAGCCGCAATATTATTCCATCTCGCTGTATTAGTCGCTTTCAAACTCGGGGCTTTCTTGGTTCTTGCTTTGGTTGAACTAGATGGACAAATCACCTCTTCAAAGGACTTAGCCGGCTTAGCAAAGCGTGATCCAGTAATTGCAACTGCAATGTTCATCTTCATGCTTTCTCTTGCAGGAGTCCCACCTCTTGCTGGATTCATGAGTAAGTTCCTATTGATTGGTGGAATTGTAAAAATGTCATTGGTTGATGCAGCATCAGGCGTTGCAATGAGTGACTTACACTGGACTTTCTGGTTGGCACTTGCAGTATTCCTAAATAGCGCAATTTCAATATTCTATTATTTGCGCATTGGAGTTGTAATGTTCTTTGATGCACCTCCAGAGGACCGTCGCAAACCTCTTGCACGTGCTTGGTATATTCGATTCACAATTTGGGCTTGTTTGACTGGCACTTTACTAATCGGATTAAATGCTGACTTCTTGATTGAATACTGTCAAACCGCTGCAGCAACCATCTAAATTGCTTGTAAAAACCAACGACTTCAAGTATATTGAGCCGCCGCCGAGGCTTGAATAACATGGCTCGCCGTCGTGAAGAGAAAGTGGATGAGGAGTACCTCGCTCAATTAATGGGTGGCGGAGGCGCTGACAAAATTCGCGTAAAGATGCCTAATCGTAAGGTCAATGAGATGTTTGCTATCGCAGATAAAATCCTCGGCGGCCGCCGCGTAAATGTTGTTTGTGCAGATGGACAAACTCGACTTGCCCGCATCCCTGGAAAGATGCGAAGGCGTCAATGGGTTCGTGAAGGTGACCTCATTATCGTTTGGCCATGGGATTTCCAAGATGCAAAAGCAGATGTAAAGCATCGATATAATAAGACTCAAGCACTCTATCTCTCTAGGAAGGGAATGCTTCCTGAAATTGTAGATATTTTTGGACTAAATCAGCGTGATGTCTTTGATGATGAAGATGGGCTTTTCGCTGCCCCCGGTTCTAAGCCAACCGGAAGGGAAGAAGTAGCAGAAGAAGTTGATGATGATGTTGATGATGATGATGTTGATGACCTCTTTGCAGATGGTGATGATGATGATGACGAAGATGGGCTTTTCGCTGATGCCGAGCCAACTGGCGATACTCCCACTGATGCTTCTGATGCTTCTGACACACCCGACACACCCGACACACCTTCTGAAGATGCAGCCAATGAAGAAGAAAGTAGTGAACCTGCTGAGCTAGAGACTCCTGTTCAAGAGGAGGAGTTTGATGATGACGATGACGATGACGAGGAAGATACCGACCTCGCTAATCTTTTCGCCTAACTACCCTGTGGTTGTGCCAATTAGTGCTGTAATTGCGAAGTTTCTTGCAACCTACAGTATTTGATTTGTTTGAAATATTAGTGCAAAGTATTTTCTTCAAGATTGAGTTCTCAAGTGATTGAGCATTGGCAGTTTGAAAGCGAAACTGCTTCAAGACAAGACCTGTTGGGTAGGGCGAGGAAGCAGATTGTCTGAGCCCCGTGAAAATCCAAAGCGCAACCGCAAAGGTCGCACCAAGCGCTCTAAAGGGCGGCAGAATTGGGATGATTTCGTAGATGAGCATGGTGATTTTGAGGATATTATCCAGCCGAGGAAAGGGCGAAAATCCAGGCGTAATAACAACTCAACAGATTTAGAGGACGCAGGGGGGATGGATGGCAAGACTTGGGAAGAATTAGCTCTGTCCGAAAAAGAACTAGAACGCCTAGAGCGCCAGCAGTTTGATAGCATGGAAAAGGCTTCAGGAAAATGGGCATGGATGAAAGAAAAACGCTACAAGTCAATGTTTGAAGAGATTGAACATGGTTTGCAAGGTGTACTCGGAACAGGTTCTTATGATTGGGTTGACAGACGTGTGTTTGACCAAGTTTTTGATCGTTTAACTCTAATGTCAATTTACAAATTGATGAAATCTGGTGCGATTGATACAGTTGAATGGCCGATTGCCAGAGGCAAAGAAGCGCATGTTTTCCGCGGCGAGGGCGAGAGCGGGGCGATTGCAGTGAAAATATTTCACACAGGTAATGCAGTATTCAAAAATTTGCTAAAATATATTGAAGGAGACCCGCGTTTTTCTGGCTTAAAGCGCAAACATCGTGATTTAGTGACGATTTGGGTGCGCAAGGAACATCGCAATATGTTGAGGATGCGAAGGGTTGGCTTGGCGGTTCCCGAACCGTTTGGAGTGCTGAATAATGTATTGGTAATGGAATATCTAGGGAATGAAACTGGCCCCAGCCCCCGTCTTCGTGATGTAAAAATTGAGGACAAGCAAGTAGTTTTTGACCAACTCGTATATTTCTTAGCAGGTTGTTGGCAAAACGCAGGTTTGGTTCATGGTGATTTTTCACCCTACAATATTTTGTGGCATGACGGAATTCCTTTGGTTATTGATGTCGGTCAAGCAGTTGCCCTTGCTCACCCACATTCGCAGGAGTTCTTGGTTAGAGATATCGAAAGGCTGGTGACTTGGGCTAAATCAAATGGAATTGAAACTTCGGTTGCTGATATTCTTTACGACGTCCTAAATACGCCCCCTGAAGAATTGCTACCTGCTGATGTTCTTGAAAAGATACATAATTTCACACGTTATAATGAAGAGGAATAATTAGTCTCATCATAATAGATGCAAATAATGCTCGGATAGCGGGAAATTATTGCTTGCACCTACTTTTTTATGGCAAAATTGTTTGTTTTCTCAAGCGACTGATTCAAAGAGGGGAGTTTTGTCGCCAGCATTATGCAGCCCCTCGCTCGTGTACCCCAAGACCGCATTGCGGTCTTGATCGGTTCAAAGGGAGCAACCCGTAAAATGCTGCAAGAAGCATCTGGTTGCCAACACCTCAACATCAATTCTGAAACGGGTGATGTCTCGGCCCTCTGGCCGAAACCGGGTGAGTTTGATGCAGTGAAACAACTGAAGATGCCCGATGTGATAAAGGCCATCGCAAGGGGTATGTCGCCACTAAATGCAGTGAATCTTCTCAATGATGATTGTTTTTTTGAAATGGTTGATTTGCGAAATTTTGTCGGTAAGCGCAGCCATCAGCAAAGACGCATACGCGGCCGAATCATTGGAACCGAAGGGAAAATCCGACGAATAATTGAACAACATACAAATTGTGAAATTTCAGTTTACGGTTCAACGGTCGTAATTGTGGGCGATGAAAATGGAATATTGTTAGCAAAAAATGCAATTGAAAGGTTGGCTAGCGGCTCCGAGCATGGTTCAGTTATCAATGGCTTAGAAAAAGATGCTAAGCGGATGCGCCTTGAAAATCGGAATTTGGATTATATCGAAACAACCGATACTCCGATGCCGGCTGGATTCGATGAATTAGTCCCTGGATTAGCAGATGTTGCTCGTCGCCGAAATCGTCGCCTCAAGGCATCTCAAGTTGATCCCTCTGATGAAGATGCAGTCGCAGAAGTATTGGAATTAGAAGAAGATGAAATAATTACTTGGGAAGAAGAGTGAATCTCGCCCAGCGTTCACACTAAATCGGCTACTTGGAACTTCCAAAGTATCCTCGACACTACTCGCTTCAATTTCCTTGGAAGCGGAAAAAGGGTATCGGAATAAATCCTCAATTACTTGCTTCTTCAGTCTCATTCTCTGCAACGGTTAATGAATTATTACGCCTCATTAGCCAAGAAATGCCTAGTCCAACAATAATTATTGCAAGTAGGCTTGGGGCAAAACTTGGCACTACTGCAACTAATTGTGTAGTTACTCCCGTAACTACGAGATAATGGTCATTATTTCCTTCGTCTCGTTCATCAATTAATCCATCGGGATCAATTATTAATCGCAGGTCCCATTGGCCTTCAGCAGTAACCGTATAATTCCAAAGAATGTCCTCACTCATATCGCTAAGAGTCCCAGCACCCAAAGCACGAGTATCTTGGGTAGTCCAAGTTACCGAAGAATCTCTGTCCGCAGGAGCAGTTTGTAAGGCGACGATAACGCCACCATTGTAAATCTCATTTGATTCAATCGAACTGTTAATCCAAACTACAGCATCATTTCCGGGGCGCACAATAAAGCGATCAATATCAATACTACTGGTATTCCAACCAAAGTCTAAGCCGGGCAGGATTTGGAAAAATGCTGGTTGGCCGACAAAGGTATTCCCCGCCTCATCCTCAACAGTTGCCCGCAAGGCCAAGTATTGATGTGATTTAGTGCTCCATGATGTAAGGGAAACTGCACCAGAAAGCCCACCGGAACCTAGGTCAAGCCATGCCCCAGTTACATCGGGGGTGCTTCCTGCACCATTTGAATCAAAACCAAATTCAATTCCACTCGCAGCCAAATCAACACCAGACCCACTGTCAGTAGCGCTGAATGAAACATTTGCCGCTCCGATTCGGCTGGTTGTTAACTCATCAACCATCCAAGTGCCACCGAGTGGGTTTGTTGTGTCTATTCCAATACTTGAGTTGACCGCTGAACCGATATTTCCGACATTGTCAATGCCGCGAAATTCAAGAATATGCTGACCTTCTGTAAGGGTGATGCTAGCGCTGCCGGTTGAACCGATATTGGTCCAATTCCCATTGCCTTCTATGCGCCATTCGTAATGTTCAACACCACTTCCACTACCATCTCCGCCTGCGCTTCCAAGTCCACTAACAGAGATAGTTGCTGAGTCTGCCCAAGTTGCACCGCTGGCAAGAACTGGAGTTCCGATTGTGGGGCCGCTTCGGTCAATTCCCATGTATATTGTCTGTGAAGCGGATAATCCAGAATTATCGTAAACGGTGATTCGTGGGTTCCAAGTGCCTTCAGACAAATCACCGGGCGACCAAGACCAACCATGGTTAATTGCGCTAGGTCCATCATCAGCGGGCGATCCAGTGCCAGGAACATTAGTCAGTGTAGCATATGAGAGGTCATCATCACTTGCTGACCAAGAAAATTCAAGAGTAGAATTTGTTGCACTGGTATACCATGCTCTATCCGTTGGGCCCATCCCCGAGCCATATTCGGAATCAGCAAGGCTGAACTGGGTGATTAGAGGTATTTGGTTAACAATATTGAAAGCACCAGTTTCGGTAATTGTAGTTGAATTGTTGACTGAGGAATCATAGCCAAAGGTACGTAGATACCAAGTTCCATTACTATGTGCAGTAGTATCCCAAGAGTAAATCCATGGTGAAGAGGTGAGAGTTGTTAATTCCGACCAATTACTATTATCTTGTGAATGTTCAATAGTAACATTAGAGAGTGTTCCATTTCCTGCTAGAGAAATAATTAGAATGAAGGAGCCTGTTACATTATCACTTGCGCTTGGACCATTATGGAACTGCAAAACGATTGCAGAATCTACAAAGTGTTGTCTGGCTTCACCTTCTGTCAGCATTGCTGGGTTTACTGAAGAGAAAATAAGTCCGAAGACCACGCCGAGGAGGAGCCAATTTCGCATCTGACCATTACGCCGACATCAGCGGGATGCCTTCAAGTCTTGCTCTTATTCGCTACTAAATTGGCAAATTGAAGTTTAGGCCCATTAGGCGGTTTGACAGAGTATTACCGTATTTTTGACTAAAGCCATTTTCGCTTGATTGTTGGTGTTTAGAGGGTGAGGATTCAAGACCCCCCGCTTTAGTGAGGGGGTTGATGAGACGCCGCTTAGCCGCTTGGCCCCTGCTGATGTTGCTCCTTCTTGCTCCGTTATCCTTGGTGCCGTTGAGCGTTTCTGCCGATGATACAGGGGGGATTGAAGCAGGTCCTTCCAGCATCGGGCTTTCTCCCTCTGAACCGGCAATGGGTGGTTCAGTATCTATTTCCCTCACTCTTTTCAATAATAATTCAGTTTCGGCAAATGATGTTCAGTATTCCTTCTATAAAGATGGTATTTCTTCAAGCAAGTTGTTGGAATCAAATGTTGTCACAATTTCAGGTAATGATTTTGCTACCGTGAATACTGTTTGGAGTGGATTAGCTGAAGGTCAGCGTAAAGTGTGGGTTAGTGTGGAGTATAATGGGGATACTCCTTTACAATTTTACAAGGAATTCACTGTTGTGGGTTTGGCTAATTTGGAAGTTAGCCAACTCGATGTAACTCCTTCCGGATTGCGCAATGGTGACGTTGGCAATGTTGCTGCTTTGATAACAAATTCCGGAACTGTTGCTTCTGACATCAGTACTACGCAAATTGGAATTGAAGGCGATAGTGATTCAACTGTTGATGTGAATGTACCTGCACTAAATCCCGGTGAAACCGCTTGGGCAAATACAACCCTTACTTTTGCAAATGCAGGCAATTGGTCGGTAATTGCCGTTCCAGATGCTTATGATGTAGTTAACGAAGTAGCAGAAGGTAGTGGTATGTTGTCTACTTCGGTTAATGTATTGCCCGACCCTGATTTTGCTTTCCCCTCAACTCTAACTATTACCTCACCAGCAGAAAGTTTGTTGGGGCCATGGACAATTTCTGGTTCAGTTTCGGGTCAATATTTGAGTCAAACCACTCTTATTCAAATAGGCTTCCAGGTAATGACATCAGGCCCTTCGCCAACAATTTCTCCACTTGAAATAGCAATAGATCCTGCAAATACAAGTACAACATTTCAATTTCAATTAAACAGTCAACAAGTAGCCATGTTGGATGCAGGTGAATATGCACTTCAGGCTACAATAGATCCGTTCTCAATACTCACACAATCCGATACTACAAACGACCAAACAACTGGAATGATGACAATTAGGCCAATTCCTAATGTAGCTCTAGACCCTATTGCACACCCATCTTCAACTTCAAGGCCCGCAGGCGAATCGGTAACTTGGACAGTTGTGATGCAAAATACAGGAGACATAGCGGTAAATGGTAGAATTGATTATTCTTGGGAAGGGCAAAACTTGACTTCAGAAATCATCAATATCGATGCCTATGGCTCAATGAATTGGGATGTTACTCTAATAACCGCACAAAATCCACATGATGCACATTTCGTTGCGACTTGGGTCGCTCATTCAACTTCTTATGATGCAGATGCCACGGATAGCATTTCTTCTGGCGAAATAGTTGTTACCTCCGACCTTAGTCTGACATTCTTGGCGAATACCGGCACCCTCACTTCCGGTTCTGCTGATGGCTTTGTGGTTGACCCACCCTTGGGTGAAAGTAAGACTTACGCATACACAATTAGCCTAGTAAGTAGTGGAATTGGCGAGGAAACATTCTCTTGTCGCGATGGCAATGGGGATGAATTGCATCAGGCAAATGTCAGCATCTCCCAAATTGGCGAGGAAACATCTATTACTTGCATTTTCACAATTGAAACAAATGGCGACTATGGTCTTTCGATAGTGGCACTTGACTCCTCTGCACAAACTCATTCGCGCACATGGTCTGTACTAGCCCTCGGTGGCGACGGAAATGATGAAGTTAGTTCGGGGATAGGCCTAGTATTAATTCTTGGAATTATTGTATTTGGGTTGGTAATAATTTCAGTTGCAGCCTTTATTCTTACTCGTGAACCCGATGAAGAAATTGAGCGCGGTATTTACGATTATTGTCCGGCTTGTGATGGAGAATTAGTGGGCGATGAAACGGAGTGCCCATATTGTTCCTTTAATCTTAAAAAGGCTCGAAGAAGATTCCATGATTGTGAAACTTGCGGTGAAAATATTCCTAGCATGATATCTCATTGTTCCTTTTGTGGAACTGAGCAAGATATCAGTAGCCATTATGAAACTAGAGAGCGTCATGAAAAGGCAATACCTGTGGTTGAAGAAAGTGAAGATGAAGATGAAGAAGAGGATGAGGATGCTATTGTTACCGGTTCTGCTGACTTTGACGCCGAAGTCACTGAGTTTGGATATGATGCCGAACAACTCGGAGACGAGTGGGACGAGCAAATCACTGCTGCTGAAGCAGAAATGGCTGAAATGGAAGCCCGTTGGGATGCAGAAAATGCTGAGATATTGGAAGGCGAGGAAGATTTGGCAGAGGGGATCCTTAGCGCCGGTGGAGACACTTTCGTTGGCGAAACAGTTGATGAAATCTTATCGGGCAAGGATAAAGTAATTCATCTTCAGGGTGGCACAGATGACGGTAAAAAATTGTCTGCAAGTGATGCTGAAATTCGCGAGAAATACTATGAGATAACAGGTGAAGATGGGGTAAGAGAAGGCGACAAGGTCAATATTGGTCTAGTTCAAGCAGACCGCGGGCTTGTTGGAAATGAACTACCAGAAGATGCAATGGATTTCTCCTTTGAAGATGACGAATTGTCTGTAAAGAAACCTCGTAAAGCCGCCCGTCGAAAGAAGGCGGAAATGGGTGAATGTGGTGCATGCGGTGCTGACTTAGCAATGGATGCAGATGAATGTGGCACTTGTGGGGCCAAGTATTCCTAATAGTGAAATCATTAGTTTATACATTAATGAGAAAAAATTCAACTCCTTGGGTGAATGTTCGGAAATCAAAATCCACAATAATATTGTTGAAGATAGATATTGATTGATGCCTGTCCGCACTCATAGGGTTCGTCATTGCTAAAACGCTCGGCTAACCTACTTGGCTTCATTCAGGCAGACTAGGCGACGAGTAACCTCGCAAAGTTCTTTTCGGCTATTATAGCCAATCAAACATTAACTCTCATACTTGTTTGGAATGAGCCTGCCTCAACTATTGTTTCATGCAATATTGCATATTTTTCAATAATTATACCAAATCACAAAGGCGCTGGGTTGATTAACGATGCCTAATACTTGGTATTCAATGGCACTCTTGCAACAGTGGGTACGTCAGCGGCCTTGGTTAGCCGCCGGCTTAGCCGGAGTTGTTGGTGGAGTTACCGGAGTAGCCGGTTCTCTTGTGGGAATATTTGGTTCTACGGGAATAATTTCATCTGGCTCTGATGAAGCAATTGACAACCATCCTTTGCGTTGTGCTGTAATAGAGAAATTAATTGATCACCCAGGTCTTTGCTACCGTGAATTACAGAGATCTCTCGGCGCAGCAAATGGTTCACTACGACACCATCTTGATGTTCTTCAAGCACGCCAATCAATTACAGTTGTGCGAGTTAATGGTAGGACCTGTTATTTTGCTGGTTCTGTTAATGATGTTGAGGTATTGGGTGGACCATTATCTGACCCTGAGCGAGCCGCAGCACGCTTAGAAGTCGGGCTTTCGGCAGCCCAACGCGCAGTCATTGACCATATTCGTGAGTACGGAATCCCCCGCTCACAAGCAGCTCTTGCTCGTGAATTGGGGCGTTCAAAAGCAACAGTTCATTCGGCAATTAAGGTCCTTCGCCGTCGTGGAATAATGAAGCCAAATATTATTGATATTGCTGAACATTTGCAATAATTTCTCCACCCCTTCACTCGCTCACCGTTTTGCCTTCCTAATCAGTTTCGTTTCACATTCAAGTGAATTATTAATTTCCTGTATTTCGTTTACAGCATTAAACGTCAATTATTAGCCCACTATTAACCGCAGGCTTATGACCGGTCGGCATTGCCGACGAACTATGTTTAGAGTCCGGATTGAGGAGCATCCTTTGCCGACCGGCCGGGATAGAGACCAACTCATCAATTGGCTAGTAGCAACTTTTGGCTTGATACGGCGCCGCGGTGAAGAACATTCGTTTGGTGACTCACAACAACCAGTTGTTGTTTTGCTGCGGGACCATTTCCTTGCAAATCCAAATTCAGGAGTTGATGCATCAATACTTGCAAAAGAATTAGGTTTAGCGGCACCAAGTCTTCATCACCATATTGTCCGCCTCAATGAATGTAGATTAATAGCCAGCAAAAGCGAAGGCGATGGTTGGAGGAGACATTTTTTACGCGGCGCATCACTCAGTGCAGCAATAAAAATATTTTCAGCAGAAGCGAGAATTGTTTTAGATTTACAAATGTCTTTACTTGAAAAATGGTGGCAACGAAATGAATCATCTATTCAATTGAACATACCTACTTCGGCAAATCAAACCCCCTTGCCTCTACGGTTATGGATTGCAGAACCCTCTCCATTACCTCCGGTAGCAGGTGTGTGTGAAATATCAGCATGGATGGCTGACCTTGGATTATTAGGCGATAGGCCTGCAAAATCAATGAATTCAACCTCAGTCCCAGTAACTCTATTCAAAACTCTCCTCCAAAGAGGTCCTCCTCTTTCAATTGATGAAGCAGTAGAAATGACCGGCGCAACGAAGCCTCGCCTCACCCGAATTTTCGACCGTTTTCGTGCAAGCGGAATCGTTGAACGAGTACCTCGAACCGACCGCCTTTCCATCACTATTTGGGCTGCCCTCGAATCCCAATATCGTAAACGTGGTGAAGATTGGTTGATGTTGAAAGGTGGTCTTAATCGGCAAGTGCCTGAAAGGGAAATAAATGTGATAATCAAGGCCTTAAATAAAGGAAAATTAACTCCCGAACTTGTAGAAAAGTCATTATCAGAACTAGAACTTAAACAACAAATGCTACTTCTTAACTTATTGGGCGGGAGGCTGCCCTTAGGTTACAGGTTGGTTGGCACTTCGCCCCTCATTTGTGCTGAGTCATGTAAGTCTCGTTTGGACCGCGTATTACGCCGACTTCGTCGTGTTGCCGAGCAATTAGAAGAGTCAATGGAAAAGGTATAAATTGTTATTTCAGAATGTCCGATGATGGGTGGTGATGTGAGAATGTTGACTAAAGTACCTCTTTACTTGGCTCCGATGTCTGGTGTGACAGACCTCCCTTTTCGATTATTGGCAAGGGAATGTGGTGCTGATTTCACAATAACTGAATTTACTTCTTCGGCAGCCATCTCACGTGATGTTGCTGATTCGTGGGTTAGGCTTGAAAGCGATGACAGAGAAAAGCCATTTATTCCTCAAATTTTTGGTGGCGTGAAGGATGAAATGGTGGAAACAGTGCAACTTCTACAAGGGAAAGCCGATATTATTGACCTCAATTTCGGTTGCCCAGCAACTAAGGTAACTCGTACTTGCGCAGGTGCGGCCCTAATGGGAATGCCAGACGATCTAGTGGAAATGGCAGAGGCTTGTGTGAATGCAAGTGAGGTGCCAATTTCAGCAAAGCTTCGTCTTGGAACAGGAAAAGGCGCCAACAATGTAGTTGAAATTTGCCAGCGTTTGGAAGGCGTAGGTGTCACGCAATTATGTGTTCATGGTAGAACTCTCAAACAAGGATATTCAGGTGAAGCAAATTGGCAAGAAATTGCAGAAGTAGTTAGGGGTGTGTCGATTCCGGTCATAGCAAATGGGGATATTATAAATGCAAAAAATGCCGCACAATGTCTTGAGATTACTGGCGCCGCAGGATTAATGATTGGCCGCGGCGCAATTGGGCGGCCAATGATTTTTAACCAAATCAAGCAAGATTTGGATTGGGTTGAATCACCTCCGCCATGGCAAAAAGATATTTCTTCCAACATTTGGGACTGCGCCGAACAAATTGAGAGAGATTTTCTTGTTCGCTCATGGGCTTGGGATAGATATATTGAGTTGTGTAAGGAAACCGTTGGATTCCAAGCCAAGTGGTTAATGCGCCATGCAGTCTCATTTACCAAAGGATTGCCAGGGGCACGAGAGGCTAGAAAGGCAATGATGAGCGATAGAAGTCCCGAAGCATTAGCGGCCTCAGTTCACAAATATCTTCAAAATGAATATAAATCCCTATTGAAATAAAATCAACCCTCGTTGTTGACTAACCTAGCAATTCTAAGTGCTACAACTGGCGCGAAAAAACACAATGAAAACCAATCGCAATGTGAACAATGATTTGTTCGCCCTAAAGCGGCCCAATATTTTGAAGGCTACTTAGAAAGTAGATTCCCATTCGTCAAGGTCTTGTGCTTCAGCCCAAGCCTCATCAGTCATTTCCCCGCGGCTCTTTAGAACTTCGCGGGCTAGAATCCAATAGATTAGAGCAAGGGAGCGTCGTCCCTTATTATTTGCAGGTAATGCTAAGTCAACATTGCGCAAGTTATTGTTGGCATCACAAATACCAACAATTGGTAGGCCAGTGTTAACCGCTTCAGTCAAAGCTTGCTGGTCAGCAGCAGGGTCGGTGACGAATAGAACCTCTGGTTCAATGTAGGTGTAAAGTTTAGGATTGGTTAGACTTCCTGGGATGAAACGACCAACCGCAGAAATTGCGCCAATTGCTTCTGCAAACTTTCTTGCAGGGCGTTGGCCATACTGTCGAGCACTGACAACCATGATGCGGTCCATCGGGTAGCGGTTGAGGAAATCGGCGATAGTGCGAATGCGGCTATCGGTCTGATTTAGGTCAAGAAGGTAAAGTCCATCATCTCGTATTTTAGAAATAAATCGCTTCATGTCAGCGCTTTTCTGTTGAGTACCAATGTTTACTGCATTGGTTTCGTACAACTCAAGAGAGACGAGTGGGGCTTCAATATCTGTCATTAGCAATCCTCAGCGTCCGGCCCACAAGCCCCCCCTTCATAACCGCTTCGCCCACTCAAAACTGCAGAAAACGCTAGTAGCGCGGCATTATTGAAGAAGAATATTAGATTTTTGATTGACTTATGGCGGGGTTACATTGATGGGTAAATCCTAATCGTATTATTCCCGCGAGGGCAATTTGCCTTTGCCACATGGGGAGGAATCGGAGTGACAAATGCTGACGCAACCACTACTGATGGCGCTATTATTAGCACCAATGAGGGTTCAAATGGTGATCCAAAACATGTCTTATTTCAAGGCGAGCAATCCGAAGATGGTTATTGGAGAAATGAGGAGGGTGAGGCCCTAAATGTCTCTGCAAGTGATTTGGAAAAACACGGATATTGTCCAATGTCTTGGCAATTGTCGCGCTCAGGGGTCAAAGGTGTTGGTGAGGCAATTGAAGAGGGCATCAAGGCACATGATGAAATTAATAAAGTCGTAGAGGAATATGAGGCTAATCGGCAGAATGCGCAAAAAGAAGTAATGATATGGTCATGGTGGTATGGAATAATTATTGTTTTTCTCATTGACGCCATCATTTTCCTCAATATTGAAGATAAATTGCCTCCATACATTATTGCCAAGTACTTGGTAATTCTCGGAATCGTTTGGCTTTTCGTTGGTTTACTAATGACGACAATTCCATGGCGCTCGTGGATGGGGATATCTGAACCAAAATCTAAACCTCCTAAAGAAATCCTATTATTCAATCATGATTTAGTAGAACCGATTTTTCAAAAACCAGGCTTTATTGGTGGTTGGGCTGAGGGTGGGCGAACTGAAGCAGCCTTTTTCTTTGGTTCAATACTAACTACTGCTCATGGTATTGCTTTAGGTCGAGCAGAGGATAGAATTCAAGCAGGATACATTTTGCTAATGGTAGCATTATTTTGGACTTTCTTTGCCTCATGGCGTCTTCAACGAGTACTTATTTCAATAAATAAAGCAGAACAAGCTCGTCATCTAACTGGATTTGCCAATAAAGCAAAAATAGCCTACTCCGATGATTCAAAGACGGCCGGATTACTTGAAGATTTGACAATAGGTTTGCGAGGCCGACCCGATCAAATCGTAGTAATTGACGGAGAATTTATTCCTGTTGAACAAAAAACCGGCAAGGTTCCCAAGGAACCTCATTTTTCCCACATAATGCAGTTGTTGGCCTATTTGCATCTTGTAGGAAATAGCACAGGGAATGTTCCTCCTTTTGGTATTTTGAGATATGGCGAAGAATCAATTTTTCAAATAGAATGGGATGAGGTAAATAAAATACAACTTCAAAACTCAGTCAAAGAAATACAACGCCTAATGGTTGAAGGTGGAGCAAAGAGAAATCATGAACGTTCCGGCAAATGCAATTTTTGTAGCCGCAGATATGCATGTTCAGAGTCGCTGGTATAATCAAAACTACTGTGAAATACCCGAAGTAATCACAACTGATTAGAACTATTTGACATCACTTGCCAACCAACCTTGGCTTCAATTAATCAAAGGCACAAACATCGTCTTCAACAGGGTAATAGGTGCATTGTTGTTCAACAGTAACCTTTACCATGAAATCATCATATGAATCAACTACCACTAAATCTGCACCATAACCTCTGGCTTCTACTTCAAGAGTCCAAATTCCAGTTACAAATGGCGGGTATGTGCGAATTTCTTGGGGCCTTGTTGAATTAGTTGCTTCCTCTTCCCAAAATACACTTCCATCTGGCATCAATAACTTTGCATTTACAAAGCGCGCCTCACCCACTTGTATGTTATCGGCAAAATCCATTGTTGCTCTAAAGTAAATATTTATTTCAGTAACGCGATCATTTACTTTAATTTCTTCTGAAGCAAAAAATGGTGCTGCTGAAAGACCAGTGAATGTGTGATTGAGGCTATAACTTTCACTAATGCGCCCTTGTGTTGGTTCACCGCGCATCCCTTCCAAGGCTTCTCGCACTTGAGTCAACCCGATGCAACCTACTGTGGAAGACATCATTATTGCCACAAAAAAGAGGCTCAAGATGACACTACGCTGGCGCATTAATTAACCTCAAACGATGTCCATTATTCAAACCCTCGCCATAATAGATTAGGGTTTAGGGGGAGTTTGAGACAACACTGCCGAGATGCAATTTGAGATGTGCAACAAGAGGGGAAAGTAGTTTACCACACAAAGTGCCATGGTCGGAGAGGACATATTGAACCTTTACCGGAGGCCCATCAGAAACCAACCTATTTACCAATCCATCTTTTGCAAGCATCTTCAATTTGTCAGATAATGTACGCGAGGAAATCCCCTTCAAAAGGAATTTCAATTCATTGAACCTCTTTGGCCCAGTGATGTACAAGGCAGATAGAATTTCAATTGTCCATCTACTTGCAAAGATATGAAGCGCTTCAACCGCGGCAGCGACTTCCCAATTTTCAGTCCAAGGGGGAGTTCCGGATTTTTGCCCTAATAATTTTCGAATTTGACTTCCATTTTCTAAGGTCGATGACACTAAAGACTCAATTTCTTCTATAGTTTCTTGTGAAACTTGCATTGCGGGGTCAGGCATTAGGCTCTCTCCTATCACTCGGTGTAATAAGTAATACTTGATGTAATCGCAAAACCGCCCAAAAATATACTTCGCCGTGATAATAATTGTCAAAGCATCAAGGGAAAGGCTGAAACAATATCGCTCTTCAGTTCATTATGTGCAACCTAGTATTGAGGACCAAACCAAACAAGGCCAGCCCCAGCAAGTTGTTATCGGCCAAGTACCCACACAAACTGGTTTTGCCCAGCCAGTAATGGGCCAGCCCTACGCAGGACAACCACAAATGGGTCAAGTAAATCCTCAGGTATTTTCAGTAGGAGGCCAACAAGTTTTCACTACTGGTTTCCCGCAAACGAGTGCAACAGTTGCTCTTGTTCTTTCAATAGTTTCAATTTTCTTCGGTGGCATATGTCTTGCAATTCCAGCCCTTATTGTCGCTAATGAAGCATTAAAAGTTACCAACCAATATCCCGGTCATCCCGATGCAAGTAACGCCAACATAGCACGTATTATTTCTATCATTATTATCGGTTTGACAGTATTAGTAATTGCTGGATTTGGATTATTAATTATTATTGGTATGGCTACGGCATGAGCACAAATAAATTTCTCAGCACCTATTGAGGTTAATTATTGGTTTTGAAAAGTGGCTCGGCGTCCTTCAATTAGGGCAGATAGTCCTTCAAGTGAATCAGTTGTGCTAAATATTTCTACCAGTCCATCAAGCTCACCCTGTAGGCCTTCATCAAGAGTAGTATCTTGTGCATTATTTATCAAATCATTAGCCATATTTAGGGCAATAGGTGCGGTGCGAGAAAGTGATTTCAGTTGCCGACTAACCATTTTATCGTCAGCATCAAATCCTTCGGGGCATTCGCCTGCGAGAAGTGCATTCATATTGGTATCGCTATAGAATGAATTTGCAAATTGGGCAATTCCTGAATCAGCATTTGCAGGGGATCCACGGTACTTATTTTCGGGCTTTCCACTTTCGTGAATACTTGTTACGGTTGAAACCAATTCTCCAGATTCAACAAGATGGGTAATGAGGCCCAAGTCTGCAGCAGTATTTGCGTCCATAAAATTACCAGCGAGTACCGCCCAGCGCGCAGCAGGTATTCCGCAGATTCTTGCGGGCCTTTGGGTGCCACCGAGTCCAGGGAAAATACCGATACTCGTTTCAGGGAATCTGAATTGAGTTCGTCGAGTTCCCACTCTGTAATCACATGCAAGTGCAAGTTCAAGTCCGCCACCAAGAGCAAGTCCAGTAGTCATTGCAATTGTTGTCTTTGGACTTGACTCAAGCATACCTAAGACTTCGTGGCCATAGGTAGTAAAATCCACAATGTCCGATATTGAATCGGCTCGGATTTTATCGACAAAGAATTTGACATCTGCACCGGCAACGAATGCTTTTCCAGCACCTTCAAGTACAATAGTATCTAGTGAATCATTTGCATTCAAATCAATCAGTGTGGCGCCCAGTTGAGAAACAATTGTGCTATTTAGTGCATTCATTGCCTCCGGACGGTTTAGTAATACAGTGGCGACGCCGCCATCAATTTTCACATCAATATATGAAAATTCAAATGGCTCATCCATTTTGGCTTGCTGGCCCAAAAAGGCAGGTAATTCAAAACCGGCTAATTCAGCATATGCTGCTGCCATTCTATGGGCTTCTGGAATCCCAAGCCGGTTGGCTAATTCAAAGGGCCCACGGGCCCAACGAAGACCAACCTTTGCACCGCGGTCAACATCTTCAAGGGAACAAATCTCTTCATCTACAATTTGTGCTGAAACGGCAAACACCTGGCCCAATAATCTTTCTGAAATTATAGTTGCAGTTGCCTCGTCTACCTCTTTTTCCCCTTCAAGATCCCACATACGACCATCTTCTACCAAGGTTCTCAAGTTTGCTGAGCCAGTATATCGAGGACAATTAAGTTGTTCTGCTAAATAGTCGGTTGAATGAAGGGCGATTGGGGGGCCGGTCAAGTTCATTAGTGCGAATGGACCCATGCCGATTCGGAATGCTTTGCAAGCCACTGCATCAATTTGTGCTGCAGTTGCGAGTCCCTCTTCGGCGAGCAAACAAGCCTCATTTAGCCACGGCACAAAGAACCGATTTACCACAAACCCAGGCTTGTCCTTGCAAACGATAACAACTTTACCCATGGTTTTGCAGTATTGCTCAACCAAAGCCAAAGATTCAGCAGAAGTAGATTTAGCAGGAATAACTTCAATCAAGCGGTTTTTTGCCGGGTGGAAGAAGAAATGCAATCCAACAAATCGGTCAGGACGACCGGTTGCTTCGGCTAATTCATTTACCGATAAACTGCTGGTGTTGCTGGCTAAAATTGTATCATCATTACAAACTTCATCAAGGGTTTTGAAAACTGCAGTTTTGATATCAAAGTCTTCAAACACTGCTTCAATAACTAAGTCGGTATTTGGGTCAACATTTTCCGTGCCTACTACTCCCGTAACTCTTCCCTTGATGTCATCAACCTGCTTCGGTGAAAAGATTCGCCGTTCTAGTGCTTCATCCAAGAAGTTGGAAATAATTTCTTGCCCGCGTTCAACCCATTGTTCTTCGCGGTCAACCATTTGTACCTCAAATAATTCCTGTGCGCTTTTCTGGGCAATACCTGAACCCATGTTACCCGCTCCGATAATCGCCACCGACTCAACTGCTCGCATGAATCGTTGCGAGCACCTATTAGACATCAATGCAACGGCTCAACGCTTTTTCATCAGAGATATTTTTTTTCAATAAATTGTCAATATTTTACAAAGTCTCAAGGGTTCAACTTAGAAATTGAAATCTGCGAACTCGTAGCACTAATGGGGTCCTCCGGTAGTTTCTTCTCCATATTATTGAATATTATTAACAGATTATTGGCAACAGGAAGTTGCGAAATCACACAAATTCCGCGCAAATATAACCAAACGAACAGCATTATATACTGCTGGTCAGACCGGCGGTCTAAATAGAGGTTGATGTGATGCCACTCAAAAGATTCCTCAACCTTGATTCTGGCCTAAAAAAAAGAGTTCTTGACATTGCTCGTGAAGAATTTGCGCAACATGGCTATGAGGCAATGTCTCTCAATGGTTTTCTTCAGAAGGCAGAAATATCCAAGGGACAATTCTATTATTGGTTTGAGGATAAGGCGGATATTTTTTTGACCATTGTTGGCGAAGCTGCGGAGGGAATTAATTTGACCATCATGTCCCAAAACCAGCCAAGTTCCGCTGGCGACTTTTGGCAACATATGGAAACATACAATCAAGTTATAGATGAATGGTGGGCTAATAATTTGGAACATTTACCGATTTTTGCTAGAGCGATGGAATTACCTTTCACTCATAATGTGGTGGACCGCGCCATACAACTCTTTGAACCTAAAGAACTTCATATCAGACAGACTGTAGAGTTGGGGCAACAATGGGGCTTAGTGAGGACTGATATTTCACTAGATTCATTGATGGAATTATTTCATCATCTTCATATGGGTTTTGGCTTCTTCGAAATGCAGAACTTGGGCGATTGTAGCCATGAAAAAGGCGCAAAAATATCTTCTTTACTTGTTAAATTAACAAAATCATTGTTGGAGTGTGAATAAAATGTTGAAAGTAAAGAAATTACGTAAGGGATTTGGGTCTGGTTCTAATCGGTTAGAAGTTCTAAAAGGAATCAATCTTGAGATTCAATCTGGTGAATTAGTGGCGTTGATGGGGCCATCTGGTTGTGGTAAATCTACACTATTGAATGTCATTGGTGGCCTATTAGATGCTGATTCTGGTTCAATTGACCTCGGCGAATATTCCTTTGGGACACTTCCGCCAAATCGCGTAGTAGATGTGCGTCGTAATGGCGTTGGTTGGATTTTTCAAGATTTTCATTTGTTAGAGCATTTAAATATTCTTGACAATGTCATTCTTGCATTAGAACTGGCCGGAGTCGATGGTGCTGAGGCTGAAGAGCGCGCCATTATTGCTCTTGATAGAGTTGGTCTTGGCGACCGGCTTGACCACATCCCCGACCAATTATCTGGTGGCCAGCGCCAGCGGGCTGCAATTGCAAGGGCTGTGGCTGGAAATCGCCCACTATTGTTGGCCGATGAGCCAACTGGAAATTTAGATACCGTTTCAGGTGAAGAGATACTTAATTTATTCAAGGAATTATGTCATGCAGAAAATGACCCAATTTCAATATTAATGGTTACTCACGATCCAAACCTTGCTGCCAAAGCAGATCGAATGCTACTTCTCAAAGATGGTATTACTGCATCTTCTGATATTCGTTCTGCTTGGGGTGATGATGTCTTAGGCCATGAAAAGGAAGAAAATAAGGCAGACAAAACAAAGAAAAGCCGAAAAAAAGCCAAGCGGAAATCGAGGGTAAAATCTACCGATAAAACCTCTAAGACTGGATTAGAGACAATTTCAAAAGCAAGTAATGTTGATGGAGGTGAAGAGGAATGACTGCCGGGGATTCTATTGATTCTGATGGTTCTGAGCATGTTGAAAAACAGAGTAGTTCAGAAATCCAAAAACGGTCTTTTATGGATTCAATTGCTGACATTCCCGCTAATACTCGTACGGCGATAATTTCGGCTTGGCGTGGAAAACAAAGAGGATTAGCGATATTCGCCGGAGTATTTCTCGCTTCACTAGTCATAACAACTGTATTAGCATATAGTTCAGGATTGTCGCAAATTTTCTTTCAGGAGTCACTTGAAAGTGAGGCAATAGATGCCAAAGTTGAGCAAAAAGCCAAACCCGGTTCTGATTCTTTTGTCAATGATTCAGTGGTCTTAATTGAAGTGTGTAATGAATTACAAGCGATGAAGGAAATTTCTGATTGTAGTTTGATAATGGGTCGGAATGCAATTCGGCAAAATGGATTTTTTGGTAATATAGGATTTTTCGCAGCCGGTTATCTTGCCATGGAATCTGTAGAAGGTGAAGCAGTTGGTTGGGAAAATGAATCATTTGATTTTCCCGAAGCCGCCTCAGCAGGTCCTTCAGTATATACTAAACGAATGACGAGGTTACTTGGCCCTGGTGCATATGATGGAGAATTAGCTGAGCGTTTTGAAAGTAGTATGTTGTATGGTGATTCTTGGCCAACTCATCAAGAAGCAGAAGAAGGTCGTTTGGTTATCGTGCCAGCAAGTATCGCAAACAAAGTAGGGGCGACTGTGGGTGAGAAACTTTCAACCCTTACATTTTCATATATTATTGAAACTGCAGTTGAGAAAAGCATTGAAGAATGCGAAGGCGGTTATGTTGAAACAACAGGTGTGGGTGTTCATCATTGTAGAATTAGTGTTGTTGTTGAAAATCTTACTATTGGTGGAATTTATGAGGATGGTGAGTTCGCCAACCCTACTCTTGGTTATAATCCAATATTTTTCACTTGGACGATTCTTGATAATTCAACTGTAACTGAATTAATTGACATGGATCACAGTTTCTTCGGTGTTGCAGTTGACCGATCATTATTACCGACAACATCAACTTCTGATGCCGAGGATTATTTGGGAATTCTTTCGCAGAAAGTTTCAGCAAATGATGCAGACTATAGCGGTGGAGTCACCTTATTTTGGTTTGATTTAATCACTGGATCAATTACTTTTCTAAACATTTTCCTCGGTCTCATTCAATTGTTTGATTATATTTTGATGATACCAATTATTTTACTTTCAATTGCGGTTCTTGTCTATGGCATGGTTCTCTCTTTGGAGCAACGGCGTCGTGAAATTTCTATTCATAGAACAATTGGTGGCTCTGCCCAATCAATGCAAAAAATGGTTTTACGCGAAGTATTAGTGATGAGTTTTATTGCTTGGTTTGCTGGCTATCTTCTTGCTCTCGCTACCGTCCCAATTGTATTGGATGCAGTTGGTTTTATGCAATTTAGATCAGGTGATTTTGAAGTTAATGTTAACCTCGGTTTTGGCTCAATATTTTTCACTGCAATATCAACTATTGGCCTTGCATGGCTCTTTGGCCGTTCTCGTACAAAGGACTTTTTGGCTATGGAAATTGATGAAGGAGTAAGAAAAACTACTGCCGCAAGCAAATCAAAAACATGGCTACATATTTTGTTATTCGTTTTAGGAATCATTGCTCTTATCGAAAGCATTTTGGAAGATACTTCTGGTGCAGAAGATATGTTTGACAATTTCTTTATTGACGGTTTATTCGGATTATTCGGGCCGTTCTTTTTATGGATTGGCGGTGCCCTATTGTTAGCAAAAATCGCCACCCATGGTCCACGAATGTTTGCCGCCCTTTTTGGCTGGTCCCCTCTTCTCAAGGACATCCGTCGCGGTTTGCGTAGTACTGGCTCATCGGAATCAATTGGCCGCCTTGCAGTAATTATGCTCTTAACCCTCTCCATTGTGACTTTAGCGGCAGTTCAAGGTGCCACAGGAACCCTTGTTGACAAACGAACAGCCGATGCACAGACTGGTTCAAGTCTTTCAATTGAATTTACCGAAGCGATGAACTTCTCTGAAGTTGAGACTATTATTTATCAAGCAATGGCAGATGAAGGAATGGATTATGACAAATATTCAATTGGAATGACTTCAATTTCAACAACTATTGTTATTCCCGATGGTGAATCCTCAACAATAAATGTGTGGGTGTTGATGGAAGGACAAGAGGAAGTTCTCCTTTGGACTGCTCAGGCCCTTCCCGGTGAAGATTTGCAACTTGTGTATGATGGCTACCAAAATGGAGGATATACTGCAGGTCAATCTGTTGCTTTCAATTTACAACTACCTGGAACTTCTGGTGGCCGAGCAAGCGATACCGACTTCCAGCCTCTTGATACAAGTGAAAATGTGGTAAAAACTATTTTTGAGGGAACATTATATGATGTTTCATTCGGCGATACTACTTCTGAAGGAGATAATGGAACTGGCGGCGAAGATAATGGTTCCTCTGGATCTGAGAATGGAGGGCTTGGGCTTCAAGAATTGATGATTGCCCAAGAAAATTATCCCTTTGGCGATGACTTATCGGGTAGGGATTTATCTGGCGCTGACCTTTCAGGTCTCAACTTTTCCTTTGCAAATCTTACAAACACCAATTTTGACGGTGCAAACTTAGCAGGGACCAACTTTTTCGGTGCATTATTCTTCAATACATCGCTGATGAATGCTAACTTAAGTGGAGCAAATCTTGTAGAATCAATAATGCTTCAAGATTTGGGAGGTCCAATTAATCTGCTTCAAGGAACAAATCTAGATAATACAAACATGACTTCTATGTTTGGCTTTGTCAATTTATCATTGAGCAGCCAAACCAATGCAACATGCCCATCAGGAATCTCATACAATGGCACACCATGTCAAGCATCCCTCAATCCAACTCCGGCATTACTCTTAGCATTGAGTAGTGGGGGTGAAGGAGAAAGTGGCTTTACAATAAGCGAAACAATAACTTCGGTAGAATTAGACTACATGGGCCAACACGAATGGGTTCCAGGTCTCGATTCATCTTCTGCCGAAAATGCAATAGTAATTGGTGAATCTTCTTATCGAATTTTGCAAAATATGTCGGCTGATGAAGATATTATTGCCCCACAATGGTTTGTCAAGGTCTCCGATAAGGATGGCAATAACCTTGCAGATTCGGATGCAGATTCACTAAAAAATCTGCGAATTAGGCTTGAATCAGCAAGTGGAGTTAGTGAAGCAAGTGACCTCACCTCCTCAAGAGAAAGTGTTGAACGAAATGGCGGTCTTATTTTTGGAACACCGGGCCTCCTCAGTTTACAGTTTGTAGTAGCCGCAGTAGCCGCAGTCGCCAGTGCTTTCGTATTCCTCTCACTTGTCCTAACACAGCGTAAGAAGGAATTGGCAATTTTGCAGGCAATAGGTGCTAGCCCCAACCAAGTAATGCGTTTGGTCCTGTTTGAAATTCTTTCCATAGTCGTGACAAGTATGTTGTTGGGATTAATTCTTGGAGCGGGGATTGCCCAATCCTTCAATGGGTTTTTCTCAATATTTGGCTTCATTTTCCAAATATTTGGTGGCTCAAGTACTGTGATAGAGAGGGAATTAGTTTGGCCATTTGTTGATTTATTGTTGGTCAGTTTAAGTGTATTATTTGCAGTAATAGTCGCTTTAGTCGCAACAACATTGAGTGCTTTGCGTTCTGATTTAGCCTCAGTATTGAAGGGGGAGTAAATTATGAGTGATATAATTCTTGAAGCAAACAATCTCTATCACGTATATGATTCAAATCAACTTGATGGCAATGTAGTCGCTCTGCGTGGATTAACCGTGGAAATTGCGGCTGGTGAAGCAGTAGCAGTTGTTGGGCCATCAGGCTCAGGCAAATCCACCCTTCTCAAAGCTCTTGGCGGACTGATGAAACCAAGTGCTGGTTCGGTGTTTTTGAATGGGCAAAACATGACACGCTTAACCGGTGCAGAACTCGTTAGCCTTCGCCAACGCACAGTATCCTTTATCTTCCAAGAGGGTAATTTATTGCCTGATTTGACTGCCATTGAAAATGTCGCTCAACCGCTCAAGCATGCAGGGGTTCGCGATAAAGTTGCTCGGAAGAAAGCATTGGAAATGTTAGAACGCCTTGGTATTCAGGGGCAAGCAAAATCCTACCCCTCAACTCTATCTGGCGGGGAAGCACAACGGGTTGCAATTGGTCGGGCATTAATTACCAATCCGAGAATTATTTTGGCTGATGAGCCTACTGGCGCCTTAGATCCAATTACCGGCAGGCGTATTATTGATTTATTCCGTAAATTACATGATGAAGATGGAGTTGCTTTCCTAATAGTTACTCATTCAAGGGAAGTTTCTTCTTTTGCTGATAGAGCACTTGAATTAAGAGATGGTCGTTTTGTCGCTCAGCATAAACATGGAGTTACGGATGCCGAATTGCAGGAAGATCGTGAATTAATAATGGATGAGACAGGAACTTTATCCATGCCACCCGACATATTAACTCAATTGGGTGGAATGGGAAGATTTTTGGTTAAAGATTTGACAAAGGACCATTTGACTATGGAGCGTGTTGATGATGAAAAATTGGAAATAGTTGCGCATGGAAAAATGCAACTTACTGCAAAGTGCCCTGCTTGTAAATATGACTATGGTGATACCGAAGATGATCAGTGCCCTGAGTGTGGGTCATCGCGCCCCAGTCAAATACAGGGTGCTAAATGAAGGCCACTTGTTGTGGCTCTTCCAGTTCCTCGGCTAGTTGTATTCGGCGTAGGAAAAAATTTCTCGTCAATAACGCTTGGAAGTGAGAATTGCTTCAACAACTGAAGGGTCTGCAAGGGTCGAAATATCACCTAAATTACTCGGGTCTCCTTCAGCAACTTTGCGTAAAATTCTTCTCATTACCTTTCCTGAACGGGTTTTTGGTAATCCTGGAATTACACAAAAGTAGTCAACTTTTGCATGTGCGCCAATACTCTTTCGGCACATGAGATTTAAGCGCTTAGCCAAATCTTCACTATAGGTTTCACTTGGGTTTTTCATTATTAGGTAGGCCTGCACTCCCTGACCTTTGATTTCGTGTGGAAAACCAACCACTGCGGCTTCGGCTATTGCCTCATCCTCAATGATTATCGCTTCAAATTCTGCAGTTCCCATTCGGTGTCCACTGACATTGATTACATCATCAACTCGACCGGTAATCCAATGGTATCCCATTTCATCTCGCCTGCATCCATCGCCGGTAAAATACAAACCAGGTATGGTGGAAAAATATGTGTTGACAAAGCGTTCATGATCACCCCAAATGGTTCTTGTGATGCCCGGCCAAGGGTGTTCAATGCACAGAAGTCCTTCGGCTGGGCCAATCAAACGTTGTCCTTCGGCATTGTATAATGCCGTAGAAATACCGGGCATTGGCAAAGTTGCAGAGCCTCCGATGACCGGAGTAGCAGGGGCGATTGGACTGATACTTATTCCGCCAGTTTCAGTCTGCCACCAAGTATCAACAATTGTGCATCGCCCTCCACCTACAACATCGTAATACCAATCCCAAGCCTCGGGATTGATGGGTTCACCCACAGTACCCAAAACTCGTAAAGAACTCAAATCGTATTTCTCAACAAAATTATCACCTTTTGCTGCGAGGGCACGAATTGCAGTTGGTGCGGTGTAAAAAATATTGATTTTATGCCTCTCTACCATATCCCAGTACCTCCCTGCATCGGGGTATAGAGGAGTTGATTCAAACATGAAAGTGGTTGCACCATTAGCAAGTGGGCCATAAACAATGTATGAATGCCCAGTTATCCACCCTACGTCGGCAACGCAGGCGTAAACATCATCTTCGCGTAAGTCGAAAACTGTTTTGTGAGTAAATGCCGTATAGGTAATGTAACCTCCATGCACATGCACTTCTCCCTTGGGTTTTCCAGTTGACCCAGAGGTGTAGAGAATGAATAGTGGGTGTTCTGCTGGGACGATTACCGCTTCGTGGGAATCATCCATATTCTGACATATGTCGTGCCACCAAATATCGCGACCCTCTGTCATAGAAATTTCGCCACCTGTTCTTTTTAACACAACTACTGTTTCGATGCCTGAAACACTTTGCACCGCTTCGTCAACGGTGTTTTTCAGAGGGATTTTGCGACTTCCGCGTAACCCTTCATCCATCGTAATTACTACCTTTGCCCGAGAATCTTCAATTCTGTTGGCGATAGATTCGGCTGAAAACCCACCAAAAACCACAGAATGAATTGCGCCAATTCTGGCACATGCGAGCATCGCTACTGCTGCCTCGGGTACCATTCCCATGTAGATGATAACTCGGTCGCCGAGGCCAACGCCAATACTCGAGAGAGCATTGGAAAACCTACAAACATCTGAATGAAGTTGGCGGTATGAAATTGCTCTTACGTCATCTGGTTCATCACCCTCCCATAGAATTGCAGTTTTTTCGGGATGGGTTAGAAGGTGACGATCAAGGCATGAAATTGTGGCATTTAGTTTGCCATCGGCAAACCATGAAACTTGGTTATCAGCAATGCTATGGAAGGCACCTACAAGACCTTCGGTTGGAGGGGTTTGCCAATCAATTAATTCATTGGTAATACCAAGCCAAAAAGTATCAGGGTCAGACATTGAGGAAAGATGAACTCGGCGCCAATCATCCATATTTTGAATGATATTTGTTGAACCTTGCTTGACTCGGTCGGGTACGATGTGCATCTCGCTCATACATCCATGTGGTTTGTAATAGCACATCAAGTAGTCGGCGTGGAAACCTCAAGGTTTTGATTAATTCTTGTTATCATTTCCATAATGCGTATTTTCGCATTAATTATTATTGTTCCTCTGCATGATGAATACAATCTTTAAGCAATCTTTCAAGTGCATCCGCCTGAACATTTAAGGTGAATTTCCCTTCAACATGTGGCCGGCCAGTATCTGCCCATTCTTTGCGAATTTCTAGATTCTGTGCCATTTGATATGCCTGATGCCAATCTTTTGTCATGGCATCATATGTCTCGGCGCGTAGAGGTGCGCGCCCAATCAACAATCCACTTTTTGCATCCTTCATAGTCCAATGAAAACCACCCTCGTCGACGAATAGGGCGGGGATTCCTATTGCCATTGCTTCAATTGGAGTTAGGCCAAAAGGCTCGCCATGAGCATGACTTACCATGGCGACTGCCCCCCTTACCAGTTTTCGTAAGGCGGCTTGAGATAATCGTGGCATTGTCCAAATTGGAACTCCAATTCTCTTTGCTTCAGCAATAATTTTCTGTTTATCCTCTGCACTTCCACCACCTACTTGCGCCAAACCTAGTCCGGTTCCAGTGAGGGAATGGAGGGTTTCCCAAGTTCCTTTCACCCAACCAATTCTACCCACTGTCACCACATAAGGGCTGTCTGGTTTGGGGGATAGTTGAGCATTGATTTCTTCTTCATCGGGCACAAGTGGCCAGTCTGAAATATCCACTACATGCATTAGCACACTTGCCCCTTTACACCTTCCTTGGTTATCTCTTTGTGCTGGTTCTCCATTTGCGAGGTTTGGATTGACATCAATGTTGTAGAATTTGCCGAGATTTGCTTGAATATGATGCGAATTTCCCGAAATTGCACTGCCTGGGCGGGCTAATAAGTCGCGCACCAATTTACGGTCTATGCGGCGTTGCTTTGAAAAAATCAAATTGGTTAACCACATTGGACGCTTTGGTTTCCCATCAACTTCCTTGTGCAATACATCCTCGTATAACCATCTTGGGGGTTCAAGGCAGTGGTAATGAATAGGTTTGGTTTTTGGAATTAGAGGGAGTATCTCAAGACTGCCTCTGCAAACAGAAATATGTATTACATCTGCATCATTAATCGCAGTTATTAAGGAATTATTTTGTGCCGCCAATTTCTTCCAAGCCTTGGTTGCAAATTTGCTGGCTTTACCACGAATTTCAGAAATGCTATCTGTTGGCAGTTCAGTGGGTTTTTGCGGACAAATCCAATTGACTTCTAATTCTTGT
>JABIHC010000076.1 GCA_018649825.1 Methanobacteriota archaeon | reverse complement strand
TTATGGAACTAATTCAAGTAAAAGAGAGGGAAAGGGAGAAATCAATAATATCGCTCAAAAGCGACCAATTATTAGGCGAAAGTAATTACTGCCCAGTAATGTCACCGGTTTGGATTGCCCATTGGGAGGCATAAACACCCTCGTTTTCCAATAATTGCTTGTGTATTCCTCTTTCAACAACAGCCCCATCAACCATTGAAATTATTTCTTCGGCATTTCTAATCGTCGATAAGCGGTGAGCAACTGCGATAGTTGTTCTTGCACTACCAGTTGAAAGCAAATTTTCTTGAATGCGCTTTTCTGTCTCTGCATCCAAGGAACTTGAAGCCTCATCCAAAATGAGTAGACTCGGCCTTTTCAACAAGGCTCTAGCCAAACTAATCCTCGCTCTTTGACCACCAGAAAGCATTACTCCCCTATCACCAACCATTGTATCAATTCCATTATTCATTTCGCCAATAAAAGCTGTTGCACCTGCTAACTCAATAGCATCATTTACCTCTTCATCACTTGCTTGGCGCGAATACATTACATTTTCACGAACTGTACCATAGAAAAGGAATGGATCTTGATTTACAAATCCCAAACTTTCTCGAACAGACTCTAATGTCAATTCTTGAATATCAATTCCATTTATCAGAACTTGTCCGTGATTTGGCTCATAATAGCGCAGAATAATTTTGAGTATTGTTGACTTTCCGGCGCCAGTATGCCCCATTATCCCAAGGAAATCTCCCGCGCAAACTTTGAAAGAAATACCATTTAGAACTGGAGACTCAGTACCGGGGTATGTGAAATGAACATCGCGAAATTCAACCTCAGTGATTGGCTCAACAAGAATAGTTGTTCCTTCTTTATCAACAATAGTTGGCTCTAAATCAATCATGTCAAAAACACGTCGTGCTGCTGCTTCGCCGCGTTGAAGTTGATTCACAAGAATCCCAAAAATGAACATCGGCATTGTCATTCGCGTCATTATTAATAGAAAAGTAACGAAGGAACCGGTGCTTATTTCCCCCTGTCCCATTAACCAGCCTCCAACGCTAACCAACAAACCAAATACAATTCCAGCAACCCCATAAATCCCAGGAATAAAGCGATTTCTATCTCGACTTGCACCGATTGCTTGGTCACGGTATCCCTCGCTTTCCCTCGCAACTCGCTTTGCTTCCCATTGTTGGGCATTATATGCTTGAACAACATTAATCCCAGAAATAATATTTTCAAGAACTGCGTTAATATCTCCAGTAGATTCTCGTTGTTTCCGATACTTCCTTTGAACTCTTGTTGAAAACCAGTAAACCATTGGGAATATTAATGCCAAAGGACCAAATAATACAGCTGCCAATTTCCAAGACATTGACATTAAAATAATAAAAGCAAAGGCAAAAGTAACCGTTATTCTAATTATTGAAGTAGAGGCATCTGAAATAACATCTTCTAATTGGTTGACGTCTGCTGAAAGTACAGACATTAAAACTCCCGTTTGCCTCAAATCATAATATGATGCCTCCATTCTAATCAAACTACGAGTCGCATCCATCCGAACATCATGCTGAACGTTATATCCCAAAGTTTGCCAACAATATTCAGAAATACCTTGCCAAATTGCCAAACTTGCAAAACCTAAGAATATTAGAATACCATAACTAATTGCAAGGTTTCCATGAATCAACTCCAATAATTCAACTGGGCCCCGTCGAGCACCCGATGAATAATAATCAACCGCATACCCAATGAATACGAATGGAAGTAAATCACTTGCTCTTGCAAGTCCATTTGAAATGACGCCAGTCATAGCACGCTTACGGTAAGGGCGGATATATGGCAATACGCGCCATATTTTTTTACCGAACACATTGACTTTTTCCGAATCCGCCATATCCTCGGAATTTACACTCTGGTTGGCAGCAATAGAGCGCGTCATTATTTGTCGCGGAGGCTTGGCCGCTTTCAATACTTGCTTACATGTAAGGGTCACATGTTCTAACCTTCATTTGAAAGGTTGAAAATTGGTTCATTTTCTCAAAATAAAAAGCAACTCTCTATCCCATTGAAGCATAACCACTAAGGCTGAGTTAGTTCCATAGGCAACTATGCGAAAGGAACTCGGCGCCGTCATCCTTCTCCTGCTTCTTGCTTTACAACCATTAGGCCCTTTGTCAGAGAATATTATTAATAGCCCTATTATGAATGTTCAAGTTGACCAAAAAGATACGGCAGCACCCCTAGATATTCTCAAATCTTTGGGCATTAAACCTAGTTCTGACCTTGCACATGGATGGGGTCAATTAACGCCTCAAGAGACTCCTGTCAACCTAATTCACCGTAGTGCCGCACCGGTTTCAATGAGTGAATGGACAAGTGTAACAGGAGATTCTACTATAGATGGTGTTGCCATTTTGCAACACAGTTGGCCGGTCCCTACATCTTGGTTTGATGAATTAGAAGATGCTGGGATTTCTTGCTTTAGTTTCCTCCCACCTTCCTCTTTTCACTGCGAAGTTCCAAACAAAACACCTGCTCAATTATCTGAATTAGGAGTTCAAGCGGGAATGTACCTTGATCCAACCGATAAAATACGCCCAAGTCTTGCCTTTTCTTTGTCAGGAATAAACACTTCTTTCTATGCAAAAGCCGACCTTGCCACAATGCAAGTTGTCCTCTCTGGGACAACCTTGCCGGATATACCTGGAATCATCATTCATAGCCATAATGGCCGCTTTGCAACTATTACTACAGATTCACGTGGCCTTGCTGCATTATCTGAAACTGACGAAATAGAATGGTTGGAAGAAAAATTACTGTATCAATTATTTAATGATGAAGCAGATAGTGTTATCAAATCAGATTGGGTAAGTTCATCGGTAAATATGCAGGGATTAGATGCGACTTGGTCTGGATTGGATGGCACAGGGATTGTCGTTACTGTAGGTGATTCTGGAATTGATAACGGAGTAAACAATACGAATATGCATGGTGACTTCAGAGACCATATTCTTGATATTCTTTCTTGGCCTATTCCTCAATCAGGACAGGGGTCTTGTGGTGGGAACGGAGGTGTCTTTGATGATGGAGCCAGTGATGGAAACGGACATGGCACTCACGTAGCCGGTTCCGTTTTGGGCGATGGTACTCAATCGGCTGGAGCGATTAAAGGTTCTGCGCCAGAAGCACAATTATTGTTTCATTCAGTCGGGCAAGATTGTAATGGCGGCGGCACATTGATGGGGATACCTGATGACTTTGGTGATATGATTGACCTCGCAGCCGCAAATGGCTCACTCGTCCATACCGACTCATGGGGAGTCAGTACTGTTACATATCCTTCAATGGCAGGCGCGTACGGTGTTGGTTCTATGCAAGCAGATTCAGCAGCAATCACGCACCCTCTCCTAACTGTTATTTTTTCAGCAGGAAATGATGCAGTTGATGGAAATAATGATGGTGAAGTTGACCTAGGGGCATTGGGACCTTCCGGTACAGCAAAAAATGTACTTACCGTTGGTGCAAGTGAAAATAATCGCCCTTCAATTACAAGCACATGGGGTACAATGTGGCCATCTGATTTCCCTACAAACCCAGTTAATTCCGATAGAGCAGCAGATAATATTGATGGAATGGCTGCATTTTCAAGTCGTGGCCCTGTAGATGATGGTCGAGTAAAACCAGATATTGTGGCCCCTGGAACTTACATCATGTCAACCAAATCGAGTCAAGCCGGTGCTTGTGGATGGGGCTCTCACGCCTCCAATCCAGAATACTGCTATATGGGTGGAACGAGTATGGCGACCCCTTTGACTGCCGGAAGTGTTGCATTGCTACTTCAGCATCTAATGGATAATGTTGGGCATCAAAACCCCTCTAGTGCCCTCGTCAAGGCGATTCTTGCAGCAAATGCAAATGACATGGCTGGCCAATATGGAAGCGCAACAAATGGAGCAGGAGAAGCCGCTCCAAATAACCACGAGGGATGGGGGCTTCTTGACCTTCAATCATCTATGAGTACTTCTTTCATTGATGGAGAAGGAGTAGCAACTGGAGATGAAAGAAAATTTTCATTCATAGTACCTGCAGCAGCCCCTGATTTGCAATTCATGTTATCTTGGACGGACCCTGCAAGTACGACAGTAGCGTCAACTAACCTAGTGAATGATGTTGATTTTGAATTAAAGGACCCGTCTGGCACTATTATTACAATATCCAATAATTTGGATAACTTAGTTGGTCATACGATTTCATCACCTGCTGCTGGGACGTGGGAAGTACACATCTCTGGAACTAATATTCCAACTGGACCACAACTATTCGCCTTTGCACTTTCTGAAAACTATACTTTGGTAAATTTAACTCAAGATGCAGACTTTGACGGAATAGAAGATAGCCTTGATGATTGCCCCGCTGTGGCAGGAACTTCCACTGTCGACCGCATGGGATGCCCTGATACTGATTTGGATGGATATTCTGATGCAGATGGAATATGGCTTGCGCACCCTACTGGGCTAGCAGATGCCTTCCCAAATGAAATAACACAATGGATGGATACAGACTCGGATGGATTCGGAGACAACCCCTCTCCTGCCGTAGATTGGGATGATTGCCCATCTGATGCTGGAGACTCAACTATTGACCGCCAAGCATGTCCTGACACAGATACTGATGGTTATTCAGATCCAGATATGGGTTGGACTACAGTAGATGGTGCGGATGCTTGTGATGCAATTGCTGGAACTTCGACTCAAGACCGCTCGGGGTGCCTTGATACTGATTCAGATGGATATTCTGATGCAGATGGAGGATGGTTCGCACACCCTGTTGGCGCCGCCGATGCATTCCCATCAGACTCTACTCAATGGGAAGATACAGATTCAGATACCTATGGTGACAACCCTCCGCCGGCGAATAATGGAGATGATTGTCCTGCCATTGCAGGAACTTCCACTCTCGACCGCATTGGTTGTATTGATGGCGATAGTGACGGATATTCTGATGCAGATGGAGGATGGTTTGCACACCCAATTGGCACCGCTGATGCATTCCCCGCCGAACCAACTCAATGGGAAGATACCGATGGAGATGGCTATGGTGATAATTCCGCCGGAGTTGACCCCGATGCCTGCCCTACCGAAGCGGGATCCTCATCAAGCCCTGGCTCGCTAGGCTGCCCCGATTCGGATGGAGATGGATTTCCCGATAATGAGGATGAATTTCCCAATATCCCCTCGCAATGGGCAGATGCCGATGGAGATGGATATGGAGATAATCCTGCGGGAGAAGACGCAGATGATTGTCCAGCAGAATATGGTGACAGTTATCTAAATGGCACATTTGGTTGTGCAGATAGAGACAAAGATGGATGGTCAGATGACGAGGATGCGTTTCCTGATGAATTGACCCAATGGTTAGATTCTGATGATGATGGATACGGAGACAATACCGCTGGCAATCAATCGGATGAATGCCCCGGTGTTACTGGCAATTCTACTGAAGATCAACTCGGATGTCCAGATAGTGATGGAGATGGATGGTCAGACATTGGAGATGATTTTGATACAGAACCAGAACAATGGAAAGATAGTGATGGCGACGGCAGAGGAGACAACCCTGCGCCGGCCATACTTTGGGATGATTGTCCATTAGTAGCAGGTGATTCAACAATTGACCGTTTTGGTTGTATAGATGAAGATGGAGATGGATATTCGAACCCTGATGATTCTTGGGGTTGGAGTTCGGGAGCAGATGCATTTCCACTTGATCCTCTGCGCTGGGTTGATGACGACCAAGACGGATTTGATGATATTCTTGAGGACGAATGTGACACAATGGCTGGAAATTCAACAATTGATCGTGTAGGCTGCATTGACAGTGATGGAGATGGTTATTCGGACCCGCAAAGTTCATGGAATATTTCCCAAGGAGCGGATGCATTCATTTACGAACCAAGTCAATGGAACGATACCGATGCAGATGGGTATGGGGATAATCAAACTGGTTTTGAGGGAGATATGTGTATTCATGCATCGGGTAATTCATCAATAGATCGTATTGGCTGCCCAGATGCAGATGGAGATGGATGGTCGGATGCCGATGCAAACAATAGTGCCCACCCCACTGGTTCAGCAGATGCATTTCCGCTTGAACCAACCCAATGGGAAGATGCCGATAATGACGGATATGGAGATAATCAAAATGGTTCTACTGCAGATGATTGCCCACTGGCAGCAGGCAATTCAACTTCCATCCAATTAGGCTGCCCTGACAGCGATGGTGATGGAACCCCCGACCCCGGAGTTGGGTTTACTGTTGAAGATGGAGCCGATAAATGGGAATTGGATTCAAGCCAATGGGCAGACACAGACGGAGACGGTTATGGAGACAATGTCTCTGGCACAGACGGAGATCATTGTCCAACAGTTTCCGGCAACTCAATCGGCGGAGATTTCTTTGGATGCCCAGATAATGACGGAGATTCTTGGGGAGATGATTTCGATGCCTTCCCGTCAGAACCCAGTCAATGGTTAGATACTGATGGAGACGGATATGGCGACAATAACTCACGCGGGGCATTCTTGATAGATCACTGGCCAAGTGATGCAGATAAAAATATTGCAGAAACTGGATTTTCTTGTAGTCCGAATAGTGTTCAAACATCAACTATTTCTCAGACCGAGGTGGAAATCTCTTGTACATTGAACAATGAATTGGCGGTAGACATGGTTGCTATTGTTCAGTGGCTAGTACCATACGAAATAGATTACACAATTTCAAAAAGAGGATTCGATCTCTCGGCCTCTGGAACGAGCGGTGATTCAGCTGAAATGACCTTTACTGCAAGAATAAGAACACCAGGGACATATGAGACTTACATTATTGTTTATGAGCCGGGGTCCAAGGACGTAATGTCAAATGAAACAATTACTATAATCGTAGAATCAAGTGAAGAGCAAATTATTGAAGAAAATAATACCCAGCCAGTTGAAGAATATGGTGACTTTAGAGATGATTTGCCAATTGATTTGGCAAATAGTGCAACGCTATTAGGCGGGCTTGGAATCATTTCACTTCTTATTATTGCATTGATCTTTGCGATATTAAAGAGACGAAAAGATGAGTTTGAATGGATGCAAACATGTGCTCGAAAGTATTGAAAACGCTAATTAATTATTTTGATAATAGGTAGTTCAATCCAATGTAAGTCAAAAAAAACGAAATAGCACTAGTTGAGCCAACAAGAATCAAGTGCGGATAGCGGGAGTTGAACCCACGACATGAGGTTGGAAACCTCAGGTGATACCACTTCACCATATCCGCGTGATAACCCGCCCACCACCACCTCCTTCTTATGAAATTCGGTTGTAAAGTTGGCACATTTGCATAAGCGAAAAACCGTGGCCCTTGAGACTAAACACTATTGGCAATGTCTTGTTGTAGAACATCCGACATCAAACGAATATTCCTTTGAACCATCTTCTCCAACTTGTACATAGTTCTTCAATTCCTCGGCGGATTTTGCCAACAGCACATCCAGCGAGTCCATGGGAGGTGGAACATATTCTCTGAAAGCGAGACTTATTTGTTGCCCTGATTCGGCCCAAGAAATCAATTGAATAATTGATTTTTCAATTGAAAACTCCGCTTCAAAATGTTCAATTGGATTTCCAATATGCAGAACTATATCGCGTGGGTTCAAATGCATACCCATACGCATGCATTTCTGCACTGCTTCTTTTACAGTCCAGCGCAAAATAGCAGAATTTGGAGTCGCAATTAACTTGTCTAATTCATCACCTTTGGCCATCATGGGAAATGCATTCGGTGAAATAATTCTATCCACCGGTTCTGCATCAACACCAATAAACCAATCATGATTTACAAGAGCAACTATTGCCCAATCACCAGAATGCCCGATACTAATATTTGGTAAAGAGTGAGTTTTAAAGGTCCCTTCAATCCATTCAAGTGATGGTGCTCGTTTGTCGTCTCTAGTTACCTCAAGAGCAGATAAATCTTCAATCCCCCAATCGAGTAGCATCTGACAAAGTAGATACCTACCCGCTAAATGTTCCTCAACTCTTTTTGCTGTAGCAAATCCATTTACTTCTTGAGGAGATGCCAATTCAGGTAAATCGCCAAGTACCCATGATTGACCATTATTTGGAAGCGGGGAAGTTGGGGTTGTTGGACGAATTGGACAAATTGCTAATTTTACCTTTACAGGCGTTGTATGAGGCAATTGCAGGGCATCTGGAACTTTTGCTTCCAGCCAGGTAACTTCTCCCCAAGCCTTCCACATATTCTCGCCTAAATATTCGCCCTTTGTAAAGAAAACCGTTGATTATCTTGTACAATTGCCATAGCCTTCAACTTCAAGCCCTTCATTGCCAACACAGGTGAATCATCATCTCCAACAACGATTACATCATGAGTAGTAACACCACCATCGAGAACTTCGGTGATTACTGAGCGCAAGCGCAAGGATTCGCCTTTATCGGGAACTCTTAGAATTGTTGACCATTGGATTCCCACTGGTAGAGAAGAGAAACCTTCTGCTTCCATTGCCACAAGACCTGCATTCTGGAAGCCTGCTTCAATTAACATTGGAAGTGCCTCCAGTAAGACGCTGCCTCCTGCAGTCTCGCTTGCCCATTGATCGGTTTCGGGCATTTGATGGCGCATAAGGGCAACTCCATCGCATCCGAGATTGTTACCTTCACCAACACCACGGATTACTCCGCCATGTGATTGGAAGCGAGGTCCGTGGAAATATCTCTCGTAGATGAATCCAGGTTGTAAGTCAACTTCACCTGGCATCGGAATGCCGATTTGTGGGGATGCAGATAATTCATTGGCAAAATGTCCAGTTAAGTCATCAGACTTTCTAATGAGTCGCACGATTGCATCATGGTGCTGCCGTGGTTTTCCAAATATCTGTCCTTTTGAATTAACCAAATCACTTTCTAACCAAGCCTTTACCCAAATAACCTCACCCTCGGATTTGCTAATCGTTGCTACAGTTCTTATTGTAAGTGGGCCTTTTACCAATTTTATTGGAAGCCCAAATGTAACATCCTCAAACCCTGCTAAAGCATATTCAGGGCAGAGAAGAAGGGCGTGTTCGGCAAACATTTCGAGAGCCATGACACCAGGGTGATATGGGACTCCCTCTATCGAATGATCTACAAGGAAGGGCATTTCTTCGGTTGAAAGTAAACTCTCTCCGGCAAGGGCAACTCCCTCCTCAAAGCTTAGAATGCGGTCAATGAAAGGGAAGCGCGTTGGGTCAGCAATTATCGCAGCCATTTCTGCAGGTAATTTTAGTGGAGGGGCGCGGAAACTGTCATATTGGTCCATTAATCCAAGCGCACCGCAAGCCACAACCCGACGTTTTCCACCGGCCAATACCTCATCAACAAAAATATTCACTCCGACATCAACAGGCAAAGTATCAATTCCTGCTGCTTCAAAAATAGACTCTAGCGAGCCGCGTGTTGCCATCCCTACATCTTTCCAGCCAGTCCATGCAATTGCAACTGCTTGAGTTTTACCACTAGCACTAAGCCGAGCCATTTCAACATCAAGCACACTATTTGCGGCGGCATAATCGGTTTGGCCACCGTTACCAAATCTGCCGGCAACACTAGTAAACGAGCAAGCCACGCGTAAATCTTCAATTCCACTTGACTCGGCGGCAGATACTAATGCCTTCCAACCATCTACTTTCACTCTAATCACAGAGGAAAATACATCCCAATTTTTGTCACCTACGAGTTTTGAATCCTCAATTCCTGCTCCATGGATAATTCCTGTGATTGCGCCGCGGTCCTCACCGATTTCTTTTCCAATCTCACCCAAAGTCTCAGAATCAGTAGTATCACAAGCAAAGTATTGTGCAGAGTTTCCTGTTGCGGAAATCGCTGAAATAGTGGTGCAAATATCTTTACTGCGCACATATGGCGCCCAGGCATTATTCCAAGCAACGATGGAGACTTTTTCGCCACCAGCCTCCTCAATCAACTCTTCTCTCAATTGCATTTTTCGTTCATTGAGTTGTTCATTTGACCAATCGAGCCATTCTGATGCTTCTTCAATTAACTTAGTTCGCCCAAGTAATACGAAATGAGCGCCTGCATCCACACTTGATTGAGCGACTCCAATTATTGCTGAAGCAGTAACACCTGAACCACCACCGGATACCAACCAAATATCATCCGATTGCAAGGGGGTTCTCTCGGTAGTTATTTTCTCATCAAATAAAACCAAAGCCCAACGGCGTCCATCCAAATCAAGACCGATTTCAACCTCACCGGATTTATCAAAGAGGTCATTTACCAATCTCTCTGCTAATTCCTCCGGTTCCATTAGTGCCTCCGGATGAATGTCCCAAGCACGACAACGCAAATTTGTTCGCTCATGAGCATAGGACTTTACGATGCCGCTTGCACCTGCTGCTAGGCTATTGAATCGCTTACCTTTGTTTCCATGTCTACCATCAAGTGCAGTCAAAGATGCTACACAACCTGCTCCATTGGCAAGTGTGGAATCAATATGCTTCAATATTCCAAATAAACCTTGCATTGCAACAGCACCAGATGTGTCTGAATCAGCAATTGTCCATTCTTGACTAGCCAATTGGGTAGGTGCAAGATGGATAATTCCGGCACAATCACCAGAGGCTAATATTGCTTCACTTGCTTCTTCCAATTGCTGCGGGGATGTTGGATCAACTCGGAGTATTCGTTGACCCCCTTCTACCTCTTCTGTGAATTTTTTGTGGGCGGGTTCAAAAGAGAGGCGTAAAGTTGCAATGTTTTTCTTCTCCAATAAAGAACAAACTCGTCCAGCAATATCCCAACCATCCTCAGTCACAACGACTAATTTATTTGTGAGGTCAAGAGACTCGGAAATGCCCTCTGCTTCTTCTATTTCTACTTGCCAACGATGAAGCCCAACTCCTGGCGTAATCAAAGTGGAGTCAATAATTGCTTCATCAACTACATCAATTGCTATTTCATTATCTTCTAAGGCAACTGGCTTCATGGCTTCTACCGGAGATTCGGGTTCGACTGGAGAGGCGGGTTCAGCAGTCTCGATGATTTCTGCACCATCTGTTACACCTTGAAGCATTGAAACAATATAGTTGACAAAGTGTTCTAGAGTAGGATAATCTGATAAACTGAAGTCCTCATCAAGTGGTAATGAATACTTTTCACGAAGATCTCCCATTATTTCTGCTTGTTTTACCGTATCAATTCCTAATTCGCCCTCTAAGTCCTGATCTAACTCTAAGAAATCCTTTGGATAGCCAGTATGAGTTACTACCAAATCTAGAACTCCATCAATAATTCCACCTTTATCAGAATCATCTTGGCTTTTTTGTGAGGATATAGAATCTTGTGGTGCTGCTTGAGGTGAAGGTTCGGGTGCGGTGCTAGTGACAGGTTCAGCAGGGGTTGGTTCGGGAGAGCTGGCTGCGACTGGGGCTACATCAACGCCTTTTTGCCCTGCAATATAAGTCACGAAGTGATTCAATGTAGGGTGGTCTGCAAGGCTAAAGTCCTCATCCAATTCAATAGAGAAAATTTGTCTAATATCACCCATTATTTCGGCTTGCTTTACCGTATCAATTCCCAATTCGCCTTCCAAATCTTGGTCTAACTCAATGAAATCTGCAGGA
>JABIHC010000124.1 GCA_018649825.1 Methanobacteriota archaeon | reverse complement strand
GTTGAGCAGAATTCATTCAGACGTCAATTTGTAAATGTGCCATTTTGATAATCGAAAAATGCCTGTTGGATTTCTTCTCTAGTATTCATCACGAATGGGCCATGTCGTGCAATTGGCTCATTTAATTCTGGGCCTGCTAATATTAGAAATTCAGAGGACACATTGGATTGAATCACAATTCTCTCACCTTCTGACAAGAGTGCTAATTCACCATCTTTGACGGTCTTGTTTTGGACAATGATTTCCCCTCCAAAGACATAAATCATTGCATTCAATGATTCATCAATTTCCTTTTCAAGAGTAGAATTTACATCCATTTTTGCATGGATATACTCGATTCGGACCTTTGTATCAATGGATGATTGTAATCCTAAGCATTCACCTGCAACCACGCGAACCCAAACTCCATCTTTCTCAGTGGTAGGAGAATTCTCCGCAGGGATTTCTTGGTAACGGGGTTCCATCATCTTGTGCTTTGCAGGAAGGTTAATCCAAATTTGGAAACCATGCATCCGGCCACCATTTTCTTGAAAATCGATGTGTGGTTCTTCTGAATGTATGATGCCTCTACCTGCTGTCATCCATTGAACATCACCGGGACCCAAATCACCTTTGTTTCCAGCACTATCCTCGTGCTGCATCTGCCCTGCAAGCATGTATGTTACAGTTTCAAAACCACGATGTGGATGCCATGGGGCTCCAATTGCCTCACCGGGTCCATAATCTGCTGGCCCCATCTCATCAAGAAGCAAAAAAGGACTCATGAGTCTCCCCATCGCAACGGGTCGGCGAACTTTGAAACCCCCACCCTCAAGAACGGTATGAGTGGGGATGATGTGGTTTACAGTGCGCATAACAAGGTCTCCAACAAGTATACGAATAAGCACTTGTATTTGGGTTAGATAGTATCGGATTTGAGGGCGCCCTACTGAAATACCGATGGCGTATGGATGGTGTTTAGAAAATAAGTTTGAGCATCATGGTTCCCTGCGGGTAAATCAATCTTGTCGTTCAATAATCGTCAGGTGTTTGAGCAATACAAAATAATCAAATACCTTTACTCAATAATCTGTGTGTGGCCAAAGCAGTATCGCTATCATTGACTGTTCTGCTACTCCTTTCAACATTAGCAGGTTGCCTCAGCAATGAGTATAAACAATTTGTCAACTATGACATTGATGAGGCTCAACAATTTTGGCAGCAATATGATGAGCACCAGTATGAAAAAAGAACTCCTCCAACCTCTCAGACAGTTGAAATCGCTGATAATTTAGTCAATAATAATGAGATTTTCCTCCTTAGATATTGGGATTCATATGTTTATGATGAAGATAATTTGGATTGGTCTGAAGACCCCTATGATGATGAGACATGGGTCTTTTATTTTCACAGTTTACGAATGGTTAGTTTCTTGGTGAACGCATATGAATTGACGAACGACACCGTATATATTGAGAAGGCACAATGGTTTATTGAAAGTTGGATGGAACATAATCCAAACCCCTACAATAATTCCGGCACGAGGTTTGCTTGGGGTGATCACAGTACTGCCAATCGGATAATTACACTGACATATTTTTGGGATTATTATCGGGATTCATCCCTTTTCGACGAGGAATTTGCAAATGAATTTCTTAACATGCTAAATAATCATGGTATTTTCACCGCACAAGATAAGAATTATTCTTGGGGGATAAATCACGGGATCTATCAAGACAGAGCCCTCATGCAATTGGCAGTATTATTCCCTATTTTCGAGAGTAGTGATGAATGGTTAGAAATTAGTATTTCGAGACTTTCCCTTCACTTGAATGAGGATGTCACATTGACTGGAGTCCACAAAGAACACAGTACTTCGTACCATTATTTGGTCATGGGCTTATTTATGTCCATATCAAAATTTGCCAATCACTACGGCATTAGTATTGAGGAGTTGGATTCGACAATATACAAAATGCAGGAATATTTGGTGCATCTTTCCAAAGCCGATGGAACTACCCCCCTAATTGGAGATTCTACGGCAACTAATTTACTGGGGATGAATGAAAGCCAAATCATCAATGAACATCTATTGTATGTGGTAAGTGATGGAGACTTGGGTGTGAAGAACGAACAAGATAGTAGCGTTTATGTTGATGCAGGTGTGGCTCTTTTCAAGAATGACTGGGATGTTTCTCCTGCAATTTACTTCGCATTGTTTAACCGATTTCATATGGTTACTAAGCATAAACAATGTGATGATTTATCATTTGTATTGACATACCAAGATACAGATTATTTTGTCGATTCAGGGAAGTATAATTACGATGAAAGAGACCCCTATCGGATTCTAATGAGAAGTGTTTTTGCCCATAATACAATTGCAGTCGGAGATGAATCATATGACATCGAAGATTCAAACAATATTGGCACTACTGCCATCGAGCACTATGGCATCACATCAGAATATAGCTATGTAAAGGCTAGCCATTCAATGTATGACGGAGTGAAAATCTCCCGAACTGTAATCTTTTTCAATGAAGGTGCGGTATATTTCCATGACCAAATTGAGTCCGATGAAAATCATAAATATACGCAAATATTCAATATAGGTCAAGATGTAATCATCAATGATAGCAATCAAAATAACGTTATCCTTTCCAGCATGATAGATAATTCAAGTTTGACCTTAACGCAATTGAACTCAATCTCTGAATTTGAATCTTACAACGGTTCAAATGACCCCGTGAGGGGGTGGCAATCCACAACCTTCAACGAAGTTACACCAATTACAACTTTGAATTTTTTGCTTGAGGGAAATAATGTTGCTTTCGAAACAGTAATTAATCTTGGATTGGAAATCGCTGATGTTGATAATTTTCAGGATAGCGGCACTAATGTATATGTTATTACCTTTGATGATAATCGGACTGAAAGAATTGAAATTGGCTAATAGTGAATTGTTCAATTATCCGGAATAATTGATTTTTTCTTCACCAAAGGCAATAACAAGTATTTTCTCGTGAGTGTACTCATATCATTGCCGCAATTGCAGCAATTGCCGCCTCGGCATGTGGAATCAAACGAGCCTCTATTTGATTGGGCATTACCCCTGGCCCAATAATGCCTAGTCCGACAGGCTTTTCGTGAACCAATTGCAATTCAATCACGGTCTTGACAACTGCCTGACCCATCACTAAACCGTGTTGCGTTTCGCCCATTTCAATAATCCCAAGACAAGCAGCACCAACGATTTCTTCTCTGCTCAGTAGGCGATCAAGAGCCAAGGGGACTTCCATCGCCCCCGGAACCCAAACTACTTCGTCAATTTCTAACGCTAATTTTGCAGCGGTTTGCTTTGCGGCTGAAAGCATTTTTTCAACCTCAGTCTTGTGAAAAGACCCACACACTATTGCAATTTTTGGATTTGTTGAAGTCATATAATCACCTAAGCATTGTTTTCCATGTAAGAAATAACCGTGTCAACCACAGCCTGAGTTTGAGAATCAATTTCAACATTTACGAGGGCATCAAGGCCGCGATGCCCAAAGCAAGTTACCGAAAGAGTCTCGGGGATTAACCAAACTGTGAACGTACCCATTTCTGCATCGGTATCAACAATCGTCAATGAACAACCGTCGAGTCCAATGAAGCCTTTAGGTAAAATATATTTCATTAAGTCGGCATTTACTGACAAAGTAAGAATATAGTTTCCCTCAGGCTCCTCCACAGCAATAATTTTTGCAATATCACTAACATGACCCGACATCAAATGGCCACCGATTTCAGAACCGATTTTTGCAGCCCTCTCAATATTTACCTTATCACCTGCTGCGCGGATTCCAAGTGAAGTTTTTGCCAAAGTCTCACCAACTAAATCAAAGTGAACTCTTCTTCCCTCCATTTCTGTTGTGGTTAAACAG
>JABIHC010000015.1 GCA_018649825.1 Methanobacteriota archaeon | reverse complement strand
TTACCCACGGTTACACCTTTGCACTTTCATGCCTTTTCCCAAGGCTATACATCTGCACCTTTACCCAAGGCTATACATTTGCACCCTCCCCCCTCCTCAATCGGTCCTTTTTTTGCGGATGGTGCGCATCAAAATAATAATCCAAGTTTGCGAAAATTGGTTTGTGCGGCAAGCATGAAAAAATGAAAGTAAAATGAAAGTGAAAGTGAACGAGTTTGACTCAGTGGCCCTTTTTGCATCATTCTTTCACTTACAGTTTCTATTCACCCCCCATTTATCTCTTGATATAGGGCGGCACATTACCATCCTTCAACGAGTAAATGGAGATGATTAAATTGACAACCGGAGCAAAAAAGAAAGAAAAAACAGAGAAAATAGCCGAAGATGCACAGACATCAAAAGACCCAAAGACGATAAACGAAGAAGTCAAGGTTCAGCCAATGGAGCAAGAAGAACCGGATGCGACTATCGAAGACCTACCTGGGGTAGGGCCCGCTACAGCAGAGAAATTGCGCGAAGCAGGCTTTGACGAATTACTGGCAATTGCCGTTATGACTCCCGCAGCATTAGCTGATGCTGCTGAACTTGGCGAAAGTGTATCTGCCAAGATTATTGCAGGTGCAAAGAAGATGGCAAATATTGGTGGATTTATTTCCGGTGGAGCCTTGATGGAACGTCGTCGTGAGATAATGAAAGTATCAAGTGGAGTTGAAAGTCTTGATACATTACTAGGTGGCGGATTTGAAACTCAAGCTCTTGTTGAAGTGTATGGTGCATTTGGTTCTGGAAAAACCCAAGTCGCTCACCAACTTGCAGTAAATTGTACAATGCCTCTAAGTGAGGGTGGAATGGATGGAGATGTTTTTTACATTGATACCGAAGATACTTTCCGTCCAGAAAGAATTATTCAAATGTCAAATGCATTAAATTTGGATCCAGATATAGTCCTAGCGCGAATACATGTGGCAAGGGCATACAATACTGCCCACCAAATACTTCTGGTTGATGAGATAAAGCGTATGAGTAGTAGCATGAATATCAAGATGGTTGTTGTTGACTCCTTGACAAGCCATTTCCGTTCCGAATATATCGGAAGAGGAATGCTCGCAGATAGGCAGCAAAAATTAAATCGCCATCTAAAGGAATTAAAGCAACTTGCCGATGTCAATAATGCCCTAGTATTTATGACAAACCAGGTTCACTCAAAGCCAGATGCAATGTGGGGAGATCCAACAAAACCTGTCGGAGGGCACGTTCTTGCTCACGCATCAACATTCAGAATATATCTTCGCAAAGCCAAGGCTGGAAGAAGGATTGCTCGCCTCGTTGACTCTCCAAATCTGCCAGATGGTGAATGTGTATTCCAAGTCACAGAAGATGGTTTGTGCGATTAATTTGTAACAATTAACCCAATCATATAGTCTTCCAGAAAGGAAAACTTCGGCAATTATCCAAGGGTCGTCAAATCGCCTTCGTGGCGTGTAGTATCAACGGCACTTTGAAAGCACTTGCAAGCCGGCTTGATAGTATGCGTCATTTAATTGACCGAGTGCTTCAACTTGAGGATGACGACAAAACCGTTACGGTTTTGCCGAAAGAAAGTAATGAAATGCAAACCGGAGATGAAGAACTTAGAACACTATTGGAGTCATTAAAACCACGAATCCGCGTCTATGGCGTCGGTGGTGCAGGATGTAATGCGATAGGCAGACTTCAGAATGAAAGATTATTCGAGAACAAGTATGTGACAGGTTATGCAATTAATACTGATGCACAGGCTTTGTTAACGACGAAAATTGAAAATAAAATCCTTATCGGACGCACTGCAAGAGGTAGAGGTGCTGGTGGAGACCCAAGCAAGGGTGAGGCCGCCGCACTTGAATCTGAGCAAAAACTGCGACAAATTACTAATGACACTCAACTAGCAATAATAACTGCTGGAATGGGCGGTGGTTCTGGTACTGGAGCAGCGGGTCACATTGCGCGACTGGCCAAGAATCAGGGTGCATTAACAATTGCAGTAGTGACATATCCGTTTAAATCTGAAGGAACTCTTAGGCGGCAAAATGCAGAATGGGGGCTTGAACGTCTCCGTGAATATTGCGATACAATTTTGGTAATTCCAAATGAACGTTTGCTTGAAATTGAAGGAGTTAAGGATTTACCAATTGCCTCTGCTTTCCGGGTGGGGGATGAATTACTAGTTCGCTCAATAAAAGGCGTTACTGACTTATTGACTTGTGATGGAATGGTAAATTTAGATTATGAGGATCTAAAGTCAGTAGTTCAAACCGGCGGTGGAGTTTCAATGATTGGAATCGGCTCGGCCTCAGGCGCCAATCGTGCGGCAGAGGCAACTCTTCAAGCACTTCATAGCCCATTGATGGAAATCGACTTTTCAGATGCGCGTGGTGCCCTCATTAATGTGGTAGGCGGAGCGAGTCTAACTCTCGGTGAGGCTGAGCAATGTGCACAAATCATAAAGGAACAAATTTCTGAGCACGCAAAGATAATTTGGGGAGCAGCGGTTGAAGAAGATTCCAATGATGATTTGATTAGAGTCATGATTGTTCTTACAGGTGTTCGTAGCAAGCAAATCTATGGTGCAAGTGAAAATCGACAAATCAAAACATTACGTTCGCGCTCAATTGAATTTGTTAACTGAGCGCACATTCTAGTGATTAGTTACCTACCTACCTACCTACCTACCTACCTACCTACCTACCTCCCTACCTACCTGCCTACGCATCTATGCGTGGAAGAGTTTGACAGTAGTCGCTTATTAGAGAAATACTCGTACCGGAAAACTATCTGCAAATACCATGGTATGCAGACAAATCTCGATGTGATGAGGTTGATGAACGATAGGCAATTGAGAAATTTACTGTTTCCAAACGACCCACTGGCCCGTCGAGCGATTGCGGTAGAACCATGCCTCACTGCCTGCTGGATATTCGAGGTATTCGTACCCATCAGTTTCGCTGATTTGCCCTTTCATTTCCTTCGAAGGAGAGCCATTGATGCTTTGGATTTCAAGAGCAGCATTGGCGTGTAGTTTGCTAATTGTACTGTCGCGCATCAACACGTCCTGCGACATGTATTCCGCTCGTGCGTCTGTGTCGAGAGCGCCTCCTAGGCCAAAGTAGGCATCGTTTTGTGCGACGCGGCTTACATCCGATGGCTCCATTGCAAGTAAATCCGCAATGAGGGTGTTGATTTTCTCTAAGGTGATTTTCTTTATCTCGCTGTTAGTATAGCGAGCTGTCAGTTCCGATTTAAGTTGATACAATTCATCGCGTAACACTTCTGCGTCCTCATAATAAGTTTGAACAAGAGATTTGAGGTATTCTAATTCCCGTATTTCCTCCTTGTTGAGTTTCGAGTTAGAGCGAAGCACGCGAACCCATCTAATTGAATCTGGAAGTAATGCAGCTGCCATGTTTGTCTGAAG
>JABIHC010000080.1 GCA_018649825.1 Methanobacteriota archaeon | reverse complement strand
TTCGTAGGCTTTCCCGTAACTACACAAGGCATCTCTACCTCAAAATCATCAACCGAATCACCCAAAATGTTGAAGCCCGAAAACTTCTCAATTTCCTCGGCTTGTGCATCGGACCCATCAAATGGCATCTCATAGATGGTGCCCTCTTTCAGTTCATTAAACACCATTGAACCATCGGCTTTCCAACCGATTTTAGGGAATTTCTTTATTCGGTTATCAACATGGCCGGCAGCCTTTTCGCGTAGTACATTGGCAATATTTTCCAACTGTGTTCTAACCTGATTAACAACATCAGCAACTGGCAAGGGCTCCTTGCCGCCAGTTCTTCTTGCAGCAAACACAGTGCCATTTTCAATATCTCGCCGTCCAATCTCAAGGCGTAAAGGAACACCCTTAATTTCCCAATCAAAGTACTTCTTTGCTGCTCTAATATCTCGATTATCAACCTTAACTCGCAGGCCAGCAGTTCTCAAGGTAGCCGCAACTTCAGAAACATGAGCAAGCACTTCCTCTTTGCCTTCAGTATGCAGAACTGGAATTATTACGACCTGAATAGGTGCAACAGCAGGGGGCATAATTAATCCCTGATCATCACCATGCATACCAACTAGAGCCCCAAGAAGTCTCTCAGACATGCCATAAGTTGTTTGATGGCAAAATTGCTGTTCTGCATTTTCATCTTCATATTTGATGTCAAATGCCTTTGCCCATTGGTCACGATAATGGTGTACAGAAGCAACTTGCAGGGTTCTGCCATTAGGCATACAAACATCAATCGCAATAGTGTACCATGCACCAGGGAAAGTATCCCAAACTGGCCGCTTGGAAATCATTACTGGCAAACATAACTGGTGCATAATATTCCTCACAATTTCAAGATCTTCCTCAATCTGCTTAGTCGCACAATCCTCATCAGCATGGGCGGTATGTGCTTCAAAGAAATGAATTTCTCTAACTCGGATAAATGACCGAGTCTGCTTAGTTTCATACCTAAAAGTATTCACAACTTGGTATGTTTTGAGTGGTAAATCTGCGTGTGAACGTATCCACAACGGGAACATGGTGTACATTGCAGTCTCACTTGTGGGGCGCAAGAACATAGGAATATCCAACTCGTTTTCTCCTGCATGCTTTACCCAGTAAACCTCTTTTTTGAAACCGGCTTCATCCTCGTCCAGTCTCAACTCACTTGGATCAACTCCTTCCTCCCTTGCCTTCTTCAACAGGGCAACCAAGCGGTTCTCCTTTTCTAACAAACTCTCTGGGATAAGTAATGGGAAATTTACTTCTTCGTGTTCGGTACGTTCCATTTCAGCATGCGTTAGATTATCTATCATTCGCATAGTTTTCCAACCATATGGACGCCAAACATCCATACCCTTTATTGGATATCTTTTGTCAACTAATTCTGCTGCTTCAACAATGAACGGATACCATTCATTAAAGTCCTCTTTAGCCGGAATCCCCCGCTTTGCTTTGCCATGCTTTTGTGACATGTTAGTGACTCCTTACCTCACTTGCGCTTCGTCATGACAACAAAGATTGCAAGCAATCCAATTATTGCTACAATATCAGGAATTCCAATTGAGCCCGCCTGTAAAGGTTCCGACCAACCATAGCCTGAACCGATGTCACCTATTGACAAGAGGTTGATTCTTGTTCTGCCCACAGTAGGACAAATTCCGCTTGAACAGACGGTTCCAAAGAGGGTGCCAAAAACACCAAACAGATTTAATATTTCAAGAAAAAGTATGGAGAGGACTCCCATGCGAATTTTGCCAAAACCAGAATTACTATCTTCTACTCCAACTGGCTTTATCCCGGGAACAGGAGGGAGCAGGCCAGGTAAGTCCATGCTAGGAGATCCCACGCCAGGTAGCGGGAAATCACCCTCGACAACTTCGACCATTAGGTCAAGAGGATCAGTTGATAACTCGCCAACAGGAGTGCTAACAGTGGATGAGACAGAAGCCACTCCACTCATTTGAGAAGGCTTGGATATTTTCATCGGTTCGATGTTAATCCCATAAACCCGCTCTGCAATACTTGCGAGAGTAGGATTGTTTGCCAACTCCTCTGCATCAACATCTCCATCAAGGAGCCGACGTAAGTCATCTAGGTCTTCCATACCCATCCCTCAATGTATGCGAGAGTTCCCTCCTTCTTCAAGCCTTTCGGAAACGGAGGTGCAAAGTAAGAGGGAGAAAACGGTGAAATTGACTTCCCCTAAGGGTTAACGCGGTTCGGGGTGGGCAGGTTTGAAATGTAGTGGTAAAGGTGAAAATGGAACATTGAAATCAGGCATTTCCAGCCTTCTCTACTTCGGCCCAATCTGCCATAAATCCATCAATTCCCTTGTCAGTAAGTGGATGCTTGATTAACATCTTGAATATCTTTGTTGGCATTGTTGCAGTATGCACACCCATTTGCATACACTGCAGCATGTGCATTGGATGTCGAATTGAAGCAGCCAATACCTTCGTTTCAATATCTGGATAATTATCCCAGGTATTCATGATTTCTGCAATCAAGTCCATGCCATCTGCTCCAGTATCATCAATTCTTCCGATGAATGGTGAGACATACATAGCACCGGCCTTGGCCGACATTAGTGCTTGAGATGCACTGAAAATTAGTGTGACATTGACACCAATGCCTTGGCCTGAAAGTACTTTTGTAGCCTTCAAACCCTCCGGAGTACAAGGTATTTTTATTATTACATTCTCAGGCAACTCAGCCTTCAATTGCAAACCTTCTTCAACCATTCCAGCAGCATCTAATGCGGTGACTTCGGCTGATATCGGTCCTGAACAAAGTGCAGCGATCTCGGAGACAACCTGCTTGAAATCCCGACCTGATTTCTTTATCAAAGAAGGATTGGTTGTTACTCCATCTAAAATTCCCCAATCGGCAATTTCTTTAACTTCCTCAATTATTGCTGTATCTAAAAAAAACTCCATTTTCTCACCTAATTATTTCCCTTTCGCAGAATAGCACGGCGGGCTGCCGCTACAATATGCTTGCTTGTTAATCCCATCATTTCCAACATTTCATCGGATTGAGCAGATTCGCCAAAACGGTCTTTTACCCCTACCATTTCAAGTGGGACCGGTTGGTTAGCGCAAATATATTCTGCAACCGCGCCTCCAAGTCCTCCAATTACAGAGTGGTCTTCAGCAGTAACTAAGCAGCCACAAGATCCAACTGCTTGATTTATTGCATCATTATCCAAAGGCTTCAAAGTATGCATATCTACCACCATTGCTTCAATTCCTTCTGTTGCTAATGCCTCAGCTGCGTCCAATGACTCGCCGACTAAAACACCACAAGCGATTATTGCCACTGCACCTCCTTGACGAAGGATATTTGCCTTGCCTATGGTAATTTCAGTCTCATCGGAATACAACTTGATGGTTTTGTTTCGTGCTGTTCTCATATATGAGGGCCCAGAAAGTCCGAGGCATTGCTTGGTCAAAGACAATGCACTTAGATAGTCACTAGGATGCATAACTGTCATATTAGGAAGAGTGCGATAAATTGCCAAATCTTCAATTGACTGAGCACTACTTCCATCAGTTCCAGTATGAGTTCCACCGTGGCTTCCGCAAATATGCACTGCAAGATTTGGTCGGGCTATTCCGTTTCGCACCTGCTCAAACGCTCGCTCTGTAAATATTGCAAATGTACTTGCAAACGGTTTGTATCCTGAAGAAGCCAAGCCAGCTCCAATCAGCATCATGTTCTGCTCACCGATTCCACATGAAATAGTTCGCTCTGGATGTTCCTTGCGGAATAGAACAGATTTTGTTGATTTACCGAGGTCGGCTTCAAGAACTACTACCTTTTCATCGCCAGCCATTTCAAGTAATGCTTGACCGTAGCCATCTCTTGTTGCAGCCATATCACTCATTGAATCAACCCCAGTTCTGCAAGACCTTGCCCTAACTGTTCGTCATTTGGTGCTGCACCATGGAAGGCAGGATTATTTTCCATGAATGAAACTCCCTTGCCCTTTACAGTATTTGCAACAATAACTGCTGGCATATTTCCTACACCGTCAAACCAATCAAGAGCATCGAGTATTTCCTGCATGTTATGGCCATCAATTTCGCGAACTGCCCAACCAAATGATTTCCACTTGGCAGCAATATCAAACATTCTCATTTGCTTTTCAACGAAGTCATCATTTTGAATACGGTTGCAGTCAACGAATACTTTGAGATTACCCAATTCGTGATGAGCGGCAGCCATTGCCGCTTCCCAAACACTTCCTTCTTGAATTTCACCATCACCAAGCATCACATAGGCATTTCTTTCGCTACCGTCAAAGCGTGCAGCTAATGCACAACCAATTCCGTAGGATAAGCCCATGCCTAGGCTACCTGCACTGAAATCAACCCCTGGTGTCCACTTCATGTCAACATGTCCTTGGCAAGTGCCCCCCATTACTCGATATGATTCCAAATCCTCTTTTGAAATGAAACCCTGTTCCTCCAAAATGGCGTACATCCCAGGGCTTGCATGACCCTTAGACAGGATAAATCTATCGCGGTCAGGCCACTTTGGGTTTGCTGGATCAACTCGTATTTTTGTAGTATAGAGGGCGACTAAAATATCAGTTTCAGAGAGGGAGCCGCCAGGGTGCCCTGCACTCGCCCGGTGAGTCATGCGGAGAATTTCTCCTCTGCAACGACTTGCTATTGCTTCTAATTCAGAGATGCTACTGTCCTCAGCCATACCCTTGCCTCACACTCCTTGCGGAGAGATGGGTCTTTGATGGTTGTGCTATATTTTCAGAAGGTATGTTTACCATATTTTACCATATGATTGAGGTTATGAACCAACTAGTACATTGCAAAAACCTATTTAGGCGGCATTAATGCATTGGTAAATCTTCGTCCGACATCAACCAATACTGACAAGATATCGGCAACAATGGTTCGGTCTGAATTAGGCAGAGATCTTGTAGCCAAGAAGGCGAATACGGCAACGAATGCTGAATAGAATAAGATAGACAGGCCTTGCCCAAGAGTACCAATTACCTCAAACCATTCCTCGGGGTGCTTCCATGTGACAATGAAGAATGCAATTGCAACTCCCATCAGAGATTCTCCGGCGATAAAACCTGCTCCAATTAATATGCCTTTGTCGGTAACTGATTTTGCTTCTGCTTTAGCTTCTGTTGAAGGTTCTCCGCTAAGGTCGCCATCTATTCTTTGGTGAGTGATACGTGTAACGAAGAAGTGAAGAAGTCCGCCGATTACAATAGGCACAGAAAGGAATATTGGTAAGTAAATGCCAATCGCAACTGCCATAACAGGCATTTTTTTCCAAATAATAATACAGGCGATCGCTGCTCCAATTAGTACCATTGGGAGATTAAAACTGCCGCCGAAGAAACCGTTAATTATTGCCCCAATTAATTCTGCTTGAGGTGCCAATAATGCCTCTTCGCAATTATAATAATCAGGAGTAGCACCTAAGTTTCCGCCTGAGGTCCATGCAGTCTCTAGGCGTTGATTTGTTGCCACACAGGCGGTTTGAGTGATTTGAAATGCTTTATGTAAAAGCATCAATATTGGACCTATAGTAATGGCGCCAACGAGTACTCCTACGATTTCAGCAATTTGCTGCTTCCAAGGAGTTGCACCAAGCATATGACCTGTTTTTAGGTCCTGCATTACATCTCCAGCAATAGCCGCGTTGACGGCAACTACTGCGGCAATGATTAGCGTTGCAGTCATCAAAGAAGCAGTGGACAT
>JABIHC010000016.1 GCA_018649825.1 Methanobacteriota archaeon | reverse complement strand
GTGGCTTGCTACTTCGATGTCGTCTCTTCCTATCCTGGGTCTGCAGCAGGACCCAAGGGTGGGGTTGTTCGCCCATTAAAAGGGATCGTGAGATGGGTTTAGACCGTCGTGAGACAGGTTTGTTGCTTGGTGGTTGAAGTGCATAAGATGCCTGATGGAAGAGGCCCTTTAGTACGAGAGGAACGAGGGCTTGGGGCCACTAGTTTACCAGTTGTCTGACAAGGCAATGCTGGGTAGCCACGCCCTAGAGGATAAGAGCTGAAAGCATCTAAGCTCGAAGCCTTCCCAAAAACGAGGCATCTCAGAACGCTCGTAAAAGACGAGTTTGATAGACCGCGGATGTAAGTACGAAGCTTCGGCGACGTATTCAGTCCTGCGGCACTAACTGTTCGAGCATCTTTTTTTTTCGCATTACCCGTACCGCTTAACCAGCGTGCTTCCTCTGTCTAACAGGCTAACCTCTACATAGAGCCAACAGGCACGACGTTTTTTTTTCGTCGTCGCCTAACTTCACATTCGAAAGAAGTTGGGTGCACGGTCATAGCGGAGGTGTATACCCGGTCCCATCTCGAACCCGGAAGTCAAGCCCTCCTGCGTCTTTCCTTGTACTGTGGTGCGAGAGCCCACGGAAACGGTAGTCACTGTGCCCCTCTTCTTTCCTTTGAAGTCTAACCTTTTATCCCCTAATTTTTTGATATTAGCCTTTGCCTTCAGCCCTTGCTAATTTGAAAAATCATTTTCCAATTTGCTTTCTAGAGCATTTGCAGGAGAAAATAATATTATGAACATTAATTTTCCACCTGAGTTAATAGGGATAGGCTTTAGAAAGGCAAGCCTGCGGCCGAACATGAGAGTACTATGCCAATCGCAACAGGTGATGTGTTGGGTTCAGACCAACTGGGAGTATTCCTTGCTAGCGTGGGGGGTGTATTTTTCCATCCTCGCGAGATAGATGACGAGATTGTAAACACAATAGAGGCTGCATTGAATTTGGAGCCAGTCGCTATTTCAATCGGTGGTTCTCAATTAGTTGGAAGCCTTATTGCAGGAAATTCACGAGGCCTAGCAGTAGCTGATCTTGCAACCGAAGAGGACTTGGATATCCTCACCTCTTATGGAGATGTCATTGTCATGGAAAGTGGCATAAATACTGCTGGAAATTTACTATTAATCAATGAACAAGGTGTCATCGCTAGCCCTGCAATTCCTCAAGAAGGACTTGAATTGCTTGGTGAAGTCATGAAAGTTGATGTGAAGGCAACAACAATTGCTGGTGATGATGTTGTGGGAAGCCTCGGAGTTTGTAATAACCAAGGCGTATTACTCCATCCAGATGTTACGCCGGAAGAAGTAAAATTGATTCAAGAAATTCTTGATGTACCTCCGATGGTGGGTACTGTTGCGTTTGGCTCTCCTTTTGTTGGTGCTGGAATGGTTGTTAGTGATAATGGAGCATTTGTAGGAAGTGAAACTACAGGGCCGGAATTGAACCGTATTGAAGATGCTTTGCAATTATATTAATCATTTTCTGGTGCTGAGTTCTGCCTTGTGAGGCTGATTATCCATATTCTTGCATTTCTTTACAATTCAATCCACTCTTGGATGAATATCTATGATTTTTTGGTGCCATTATTGAGTGGCAATGTTCAAGGGCGTCCTTCTAAGCCAGCACTTCATGGCAGAGATGCTCTACTCCGGAAAGGTCAAGCAAGTATGGTCAACAGATGATCCTGATATATTGGAATTCAGATACACAAACCAAATTAGTGTTTTTGACCAAATCATCCCAAGTTTAATTCCCCGTAAAGGTGAAAGTTTAAACAGAACCACCTGTCATTGGTTTGAATTGGTGGAAAAAGAGGGGATTTGCCGTACTCATTTGGTTGAACGCAATGCCACAGATCGTTGTCTTGTGCGCAGAGTGGACATTTATCGTGAACCAGCAACATTGCCAAGGGATGGTGAATGGGTTTTTGTTCCCCTAGAAGTCGTTTGCCGTCATCATTTAGCTGGTTCAGGATGGCGCCGATATGAAAAAGGAGATTTGTCGGTTGAAGAACTTGGTTTTCCCGCTGGAACTGTGCTTGAAGAAGGTGCAAAATTACCTAAGCCCTACCTTGAAGTGACAACAAAGTTTGAAGATTTTGACCGCCTTATTGACCGCGAAGAAGCCCTTTACATTGCTAATATTAGTGGTGAGGAGTTAGATTCCATTTTTGAAGTAGTCCTCAAGGTTGATGCTTTAATCGAGCGTGAGGCTACAAAGCGCGGCTTAATCCATGTTGATGGTAAGAAAGAATTTGCCCTCGGCCTCGGGCGAAAACCAGTATTAGTTGACTCTTTTGGGACTCTTGATGAAGACCGATGGTGGGATTTAGAGGCATATGAGAATGGCGAAATAGTTCAACTTTCCAAGGAATTCGTTAGGGCACATTACATTGAGACTGGGCACCATAGGGATTTGTATGCTGCGCGCGAGGCAGGAACTGAAGAACCAGGAATTCCTGCTTTACCGCAAACTGTGATTGATGATACTGCTAATTTGTATGCAGATATGTTTACTCGCCTCACCGGCGAAGACTTCTAGTTTGATTATTACGGGCTGTGACCTGCAAATTAGGTGTGAGACCTATGAAGGATACCCACCTTTCGTGAAATTGCATTTCGTAGAATGATTGTCAAATGCTTTGCAATATCTCTAACCCCTCCGTCAAGAGGTTCGTCAGAGGAAACTTTCCATTTTCCCCTTTGCAATAATCCACGTAATTCTTGCACTTCTTCATGAATTAAATATCCCTTTAGGCTCAATCCGCCATTTCCAATAGCATAGCCCGAGTGACCAACATTACTTTCCCCTAATCTATCATGAAGGTAGTGAAGTAGTTGCATCAAGCGCTCATCACTATTATCGTCTATGATATTATCCAGGATATATTTCATTGGGCTACCATTGCCATGGGGGAAACGCCCTAATCTTTGTCTATGCATGCCATAATCTAGAGGTTCAGGTAGTGCCATTTTCCCATTGGAAGTCGGGAGGCTGAGCATCCATGCAGTAGTTGCATCATCCCATAGAATATCTGAACGTGTATTGACGCTTTGAATTTCCTCAATTGCCAACAAGTTAGAGATTGCAGTCTCTTGACAAAATAAGGCGAGAGGTGTATTGTCACCTTTTCTAGCAGCCTCAAGACTTTCTACCACCCTTGCTAGATTGTCACCATCGCAGGGATCAAAGGTATGGAATGGGGTTGTGTGCTTTGCTTCTTCTTCCAAACCGTGCATATTTCCACCTCAAATTACTATTGTCATAGCGGGGGCTTAATCAAGTCCTCTGCGCTTTAGCATTGAATCAATTCTGCTATCAATATCTGTTGATTTGCCCTTAGTCTTTTGTGAATATTTTTCTGAAAGACTGGATGGTGGTGCTGCCTGCATAGTTGGTTCGGTAGAAATTGATTCATCAACCTCTTTAGGACTTGTCATTTGCAAATTAGATTTTGTCTCCTTTGCCTTTTGTGTTAGCGTTTGCTTCTGTGGGGTGGCAATGCCGTCCTCATCTTCAAGATGAATAACATCTTCCCCTCCCTTGCTATTTTGTGTTTTGGCCAACTCTTGCAGGTCATCTTTATTGTCGTCATGGATTGCAGCAGAACTTCTGCCTCGGCTGCCTGAATTGGTTTTTTGGCCGGATTGAGGGCTGGCTCTTTCTTGGCGGGGCCACAAAATATTGAGTTGCCAAAGAATAGCCAAAATGATAACAACGACTATTCCACTCCACACCGAACCAGAAAGTGCATCGGCTAATGAACTGGTGTCCTCTAAAGTGTGACTTGCCGAATCATCACTTGAATCATCATCGGCATCCCAGGGCTCAGTACATGATAGAGTCGCATTTACATTGCTACCATCTTTTATTTCCTTTGGAATTAGGACTTCAACTTCTGGGGCGAAACCTGCAGCAGTAATATCTACCGTCACTATCGTCATCCAAGTGCCGCTGGATAACTCGATACTACATTGTGGATTTGTCATGAGTTGATATCCATTGCGACTGATGCCTATCTTTAGGGTTCGTTCGCCATTATTGTATTTTTCATCAATTCTCGAAATTCCAATGTTCCACCCATCAATGCGAACGGTAATTGAATCTGAATCCGAATCAACTGTACTGCCATAAAGGTCCATCATACGCACTTCAATTTCCCAAATGCCAGCCGGGCTGACCCATCCACCGCTGCTTAGGTTGACAACCATCCCCTCGCCTCCTAATACGAATACAGATGTTGAAGAAATCAACACCCCACCGGATGTTGTTAAGAGCATATTTCCTCTAAAATCCTCTGTTCCGTTTGCTACCGTACAAACTGCAATCGTTGAAGATGAGTTATGAGCAAGTGTTCCTAATCCTTCCATTTGCGGCTGCTTTAGGTCACAAGTAACACTGCGCGTAGGCAATGTATGAGAGAGTATTTGCAGATTGAGTGTTTCACTCCAATTATCTCCACTGAAATGCCAAGTTTCTTGCCCTTCATCTCCTAGGGTTAGACGCCATACTCCATCATATTGTGCAACTGTTGAATCAGCATTAATTGATTCAATTGAGGAGGGTGAGAATACTTCAACAGATAATGTGTCAGCAACAAGTCCCTGGAATAAAGGTGATGCTGCCCAACTAATGTTAGCAGATTCAACTGTAATATTGTGTAATTCAAATTCTCCATTCATTATTATTCTAACAGTGACTCTAAATGAGTTGCCATCCCATGATTGTGCAGGGACAAGATTCAATTCCAGCCCTGCACTTGCTCCAGATGCAATATGGCTGACACCTTCGCCTGAAACTGACCAGCCACTTGGAATGTCATCAATACTGACATTAATTTCAACCAAACTATTTCCGGTATTTTCAATCCATGCTAGAGGATATCCTCCGGCATCGGTAACCTTCCATGAGCCAAATGTGTTAACTTCAATACTATCCTCTGCCGCAACCCGCAGAGGTATGTTTGCGCGAGAATCACCATCACCATCACCATCACGTGAAATGAGTAGGAGGGTGCCAATTTCTCCTGCAAGGGAATCGAGAGGTGGTTGTGCATAGATGCTAATTGTCAATACCGAATCTGGATCAACAATGCTCAAGTTATCAGGCAAAGTGATATTCCACTGCCCAATACTTCCTGCCAAATACGGTTGAGCAGGAGTATTGCCCTGTTGGCGTAACCCGAGGCTAATATTGCCACCTTCAGGAGGGACTTCCAAGTCGGCATTTGAAATTTCAAATGACCATCCAGAGACACGTCCGACTTCCAAGGTTATGTTATCCCACACAATTTCACTACCTCCTGCCGAAAATGCTACTGTAATTTCAACTTGAGTGCCATTCCAAGTATTACTGGGAATAACAATTTCAAGACTTACGGGAGTTGAATCATTGACTGCAATTTCAGAGGTTGCCGCCGTGTTGATTGACCACTCAGAGGTGTCTCCTGAAACATGAGCAATTTCAAGAGTCGCTGATACTGCAAGCAGGTCGGCAAAATTTCCACTATTTGTGACAAGCCATTCTAAATTTAATAATTCTTCATTATAGACGATTATTTCTGTTGCTTGTTGCGCCTCTAAGTCCCACCTATGGTCGGGTTCTGCCTCAACTTCTAGCGTAATCTTGTCAAAAATAGATTGATCGGCAGTACTGGTTAGGATAAAGGAAACTAGCATTCCAGTCCTTGCAGAGAGGTCAAGAGGCAGGGTGATTGCAATCGGAACGGTTTGCATCGCCCCTGCATCAATGGTGCGAATGGGGTCGGCGATAGAAAAGATGACACCAGGGTCGGTGGAAAAGTTTTGATTTGAGTCCACTATTCCAGTCAATTGGTAAATATCTTCTCCATTTCCGGGATTACTTAGGCGCAATACTATTGTGTGTTGCTCGCCAACAGTCACTGACCACGGCTCTTCAGTTGGCTGTATGATTTCAATTGACGCCCTATACACTTGCAGAATCTGCAAAGAAATATTCAAAGAACGGTTATCAGCTCCACCCTCTTCACTGAGGTTAAAAATGTGCAATTGAGGTGTTGCAGTGGCTGGAAGTGTGAGGTTTAGCCAGCCTGTGGCAGGGCCCGATGAGGTGGTTGAAAGCAAATTACCACTCAAGTTGTAGTCTCCTGCCGCAGTCCAAATCCACCCGCTATTCAACATCCCAACATCGGCTAGGTTCCAAGAAAGACTAGGGGCGTCTGTGCTGATAAACCACGAGATACTTTGATCAGGGTCAACGCGATAATGCGGAGGTTGCATATTGATGCCGTTTGCAGTGAAACGAAGTTCAATTGTGCGACATAACTTCTCGCTACCCGAACCAATACATAATTCCAGAGAAGTGCTGCTTTCAGTACCAAGAGATGCCGATGGAGGGACTGGTAAGTTTACGGCATAAGCAGTCGCTTCTCCTGCATTCAAGTTGACTACGAAATGCTCACTTCCCCCCATGTCCAATAATCTAGGCTGGGTTCCCCATGACGAAGCGCCCCATGACATTGAGGAGGTAGTTTCTGCGGCATTTCCAAGATTTTCAATTAGCACCCATGCGATTGCATCATGTCCCGGGCGACCGAGGCCATGGCTACTTTCAGTGCCTTCGGGTCCAACAATTGATAAACCGCGAGTACGCAATACTTCAACCGGAAATAGTGATGCTAAACTAATATTTACATCATCATCTAAAGTTAATGTTAGAATCAAATATCCAGATTCGTCACCCAATGCATCGCTTGGTACACTAATGCTAAAGGAGGGTTCCCAAGCAATACCTGGTTCCAAAGAAATGCCTGTTAATCCTCCTACAGTTTGGTCAACATATGCCCAACCTTGAGGTAAATTAGTTGAATCAACATTCAAACTCCACTCTGCAGTTCGCCGCCCAGTTGCGGTTATCACAGGTTCAGCAATACCGCTTGTGCCGGGGTCAATTCTCAATGCAGCGGGGGGGATTGTGATTTCAGCATCATATGGCTCCACCACGCTGAGAGTTCTACTCTGCTGATCATTGTCTCGGCGCGATTGAGTAATGTTGCCGAAGGGGTCGAGTACAAGAGTAATTTCTGCATCCCCCAATTGGGCGATGATGTCAACACTAAATGAGGCGGGCCCCGCTTCTCCACTAGGTGCAACAGCAGCCAAATCAACAATTCGATAGCGGCCAATTTCTTGCTCACCATCAAATAGAACCGCATCAACATCTTCATCACATTCAACAGTGCCAATGTTTGAAAATTGGCCGGTAATGGTAACGGTTTCACCAGGGTCTGGTGTTTCTGGGTTGAAGGAAATTCCTCGGCCGTCACTTGAGGGGGATACATCACAAACTGCTTGAGAAATCACCGTATCTCCAATGAGAATATCAAGAGAACCATCTCCATCCAAATCTCCAGCAGCAGGTGCTGCCCAAGTGCGATGGGAAATATCAATTGCAGCGGCCCACCAATTATTGATATCTGCTTGAATCCCAGTGTCTCCATCAAAGGCGAAAACTCGGCGGCCGAATGGAACAATTAATTCAGGGGCCCCATTGCCATCAATATCCATCCAAATCGGTGGTGCAACGGCGATTTCATCATTATTATTACCGCTACTTTGGTCTAATGTGCGCGACCATTCCTTGGAAGGTGTCTCTCCGCTGACATCATGGCAACCGGTTAAGCCTTGGCGATCAAAATTCCAACTTGAAGTAGAATACCATGTTACCCAACAAACTCGGTCGTGGATTCCATCACCGGTAGTGTCGACAGGAAGTGGTGGAGCATCAGAATAACCATTTGGAGTTCTAAAGGTCCAAATTTGTTCAGCAGAAGTCAATTCCCAAGCGACTAGAGTCGCTCCGTTGCCGCTTGAGCCGCCGTTTGAGTCGGTAGGTATTGTGAATATTACCTCCGGAACTTCATCGTCGTCAAGTTGGGCAATAACTGGTCCAGGGAGGCGAAGGCGTGGACTATTTGAGTCTGAATCAGAATTAGGCAAATTGACCCGTTCCCAGTCAAGAGAACCGCTTGCCCCGTCAATCTTCCATACCCACATATTGGCATCACTATCGTCTATTGTGGTTACAATAACTGCACTATTTTGACTGTCAAGAGCAACCCATGTGGGGTCCGAGATGTGGTTTCCTCTATCCAAATCTACTTGCCAAAGTGCATCGGGCGGACCTTGGTTGGTGAGTGGTAGGGCAATAACAACAGGTTTGGCAGTGTCTTGGTCCATCGCAGAAAGTACAAGTTCGGGGCTACCGTCCATTTGTAAATCGGCGAGTAAAGTTTGAGTTGTCACCAAATGACCTGTTTGGGCAACTGGCCAATGAGGGGATTCTGCACCAAGGCGGCGATCTGAGTCCTGCCAAGACCACATTTTCTCAGTGCCATGTCCTGTGGCTTGCCATCCGGCTTCACTACATGCAATCTCGGGCGACCAAATATCAACCACAATTTCGCTTGATGTATCATAGGCGACAATAATCTCCAATCGTCCATCATCATTGAGGTCAAAGAGAATTGGTGTTGCCTTTATTGCTTGAGTTGAGCCGAGATTAACTTGCCAAGCGGTTTTGCTAGTGTCCCCGTTTACTATTTTTAATATGCTATTACTCACTTCACCGCTTGACTCACTGACGACAAAGACTGCAAAAAGGTCACCTTCACCACAACGCTCGGCTGCAGTAGCAGGGAATGTGATTGAGTTGGAAAAGTCTCCAATTGCACTTCCCAAGCCATCAGAACCATAATGGCCTGAAGTCTCTTTCATCCAATTCAGTTCAGGTTTAGTAATACTTGCAAGTTCACTGACATTTGCTACAGGGCCATCTCCGGGTCCACCATCAGGTCCATGTGAAGGCATTGAACTATTGCGCGTTGGATTATTTTGGAATTGAGGCCAAGCCTGACTACTTTCATACCATGGTTCTACTTCTCGCCCCGAAACAAGTTTCTCCTCACTCTCATTTATCTCATTGAGATGCAGTGGGTAAATGGCATCTTCTTCATCAATATCGGAAGCAATGAGGGCGGCTGGCCATGCGCTTGTAAGTAATAGAAATAGGACTACACAAGAAGCCAAAGATTGACCGCGTGAAATAGAGTCCAGCATCCGCACAACACGTGGTCCTCCCCTGCTCTATCAAAAGGGTTGCCTGTAATGACCCCCTAAGGGGGGTCATCTAGACACTATGCAATTTTTGCCGAAATCGCAATAATAAGAGGAAAATAGGGAATCATGGGGTCTTTCAGTTTGCACACGGCTTAAATGGGAGTGGTCGGTCGGCGGTTTGACTTCGGTCGCTCTTTTCTCCCGAGGCGCAGGCCCGTGACGGACGGAAGATGGTCATAGCACCATACCGTCCATCCTGCAATTCGGGGAAAGGCCCGAGGGGTGGAATAAAATGTACAAAGTAGTAACAAAAGAGGATACGATACGTCTACCTGCGGAATATATCCGCCCAGGTGAATCTTTGAATGAACATATAGACCGTCTTGCAGCTGATGCTTTTGAAGGTCGTTTTGATGATGACAACAATTTCGTCCTTGTCACTGCAAACCATGAGCCAATAGGCCGAGGTAGGATTATTCACGGCGATGGAGCGATTTATCAAGAAGTTCGTTTTGATGCAGTTCTATTTACGATGGAAGATTACGAAGTGGTCGAAGGCGGAGTTTCTGAAATTCATGATTTCGGCGCTTTCGTACGAATTGGTCCAATGGAAGCACTTCTCCACAAGTCACAGATAATGGAAGACCATGTTGATGTAAATATTGGTGGCGGGATGATTGAAGGCCGTCAAACAAATCGTCGTCTCAGTCAAGGTTCATTCGTTCGAGCAAGAATCGTTTCTCTTTCTGTTAATCCTTCTGATCCTAGACAATCCAAGATTGGCCTAACCTGTAAGCAACCCGGACTTGGTTCACTTGAGTGGTTAGAAGAGGAACGCAACTGAGGGTGATTGTGATGGCAAAAATCCCTTTTGCATGTGGTGAATGTCACCGCATCTTAGAAGATGGTGTTGATCAATGCCCACATCACCCTGCAGCAAAAGTTTCTGCTGATCATCAGGGCTATGTTTTGATACTAAATCCAAATCGCTCAGAAATTGCTAAGCGCCTAAATATCGCAGAGCCAGGAAAATATGCTCTCAAAGTAAATGTCCGTTAAGGAGGAAATAATATGATGAAAATTATTGATAGAAGAGAAAATCAACTTTTGAACCGCGTTGAGCTGAACTTTAGTGTTACACATGAAGGAAAGACAACTCCAAGCCGTTCAGAATTAATTCAAACAGTTGCTAAGATGGAGCCTGGGTGCAAGCCGTCCCTTGTTATCGTAAAGAAAGTAAATACGAGATTCGGTCAAGCATTAACTACAGGTGTTGCCATGGTATACAATACTCGTGAAGCAATGAATGTAGAGGCATCTTATGTCCTTGAAAAGCACGCTATTGAAAAAGAGGGTGAAAAAGAGGGCGAAAAAGTGGTCATCGAAGAGGTTGAAGAAGATGCAGATAATTCCGGAGGTGAGAATTGATGGCTGACCCAAACAATTCCGCAAAGTGGTCCAAGTATAGTATTGAAGAAGGCAAACTCGTTCGAAAGGCTGAGTTTTGCCCGCAGTGTGGTCCCGGTATATTCATGGCATCACATGCTAACCGCAGTTCATGCGGCCGTTGTGGACACACAATCAACAAAGAATAAACTGATTGTTCGCCAATCCGATTTATTCTGAGAGGCAATACTTCCAACTTCATTTGTCATCTTGTGAGTAGCTACATCATTGTAATTACTCAGTTTCAAATAGAAAATAACCCGGGGCTCAAGTCTCGAAAAATAAGATTGTCCCATTGAATGAAATGCTCATTGGACTAAGTGCCTTGACCATTCACCCGAATTACTTAGAACACACCATGCACCTTCAATTTTGGAAATGTGAATTCCCAATTCTGTTCGCGAAGTCCAATTTATTCGTTCTCCCCAAATCATGTCCTGACGCCAACCTGTAATTAACCAAGAATTTGTTTCAATATCCCAAACCGCATATCCAATTGGCCCTGCCAATTTGGCCGTTTCATGCACATCGGGCGTGCTAAGGTCAGCCATACGCACTACTGAATCACCACAAGTCAGAAGCCAACCGCCCAATTCGTGATAAAATACTTGATCCAATACTTCTGGCAATTCTAGAATTCCCCCTTCTAGATAATCTCCATTTTCATTGGATAACACAGCCCAGCCGCCACCGCGAGACCACGCCATAATATCTCCCTTGTATTCGTGCAAATGGAATAATTCATTACCCCGTGAATATTTACTCAATTTCTCCCAAGTTATTTCCCCTCGCGCCCAAATCGCTTCACTATCGGGGTGATGGAAATAGACACCTCTGTTCCACAAAGCAAATGCATAATTGCCTTCAATTGAGGTAAGTGCCAGAGGTTCAGCGGTTAATGCGTGCGACCAAATTGCACCCTTGACGTGAATTGCAGCGGCAGATTGCGATTTTGTATTAATTCTAATTTCATCTCGTCCTACTCCATTTTCAAAATCCAATTCTAAGGGTAATGCCGCTAATCGGGCAGTCAATATTTCGTGGTCAATCCATACACCAATTAAAAAATCACCACAAATACATGCCTTGGTAATTTGTGAGGGGAAAGGAGTTTTGCTTTCACCAAGCGATGCAAAGTTTTCATCCAAACAAATTATTTCCCCATTAGTGCCGATGAGCAAGTGTTTTTCAGCGCTGACGCTGAGAAGCATTTTTGGCGGAAAAGGAGTTTTCGCCGGAAGAATTGCGGCATCAGTTGATGGCATCAATTAGGGGGGTGAGGTTTCGGCTTGAGAAGTCTTACCCTTGCCAATTACTTTGAGGGAGATGCCCATCGCAGAATAAGTTGAGACAAAGAGGAGGTGATGGGATGGATGAAAAAGTAGTTCTAATCGTAGTCAGCCAGCCAGATATCGCCTCTCTCAATCAAGGTAAAGCGCTACTCAATTTCGGGGGATGGGTTAGTGCACCTCCAGTTGAGGGTGATGAAACTTGGCGACAAAAAAATGTCCGGATTTGGTGGTTTTCAAAAGGCCTTTTACATGAGGATAATCTTGAGAAGCGCTGGCAAAATTCCACCGGTGAGGTTGTTAGCGAGGTAATTTTTCCTAGCCGTCACTCGGCGGCTTCAGGGCAGCCGAGTCTTACTTTGCATCCCATAGGAGTCACACATTTAGGCGAAGATGACGATATGCCTTTTGGCGGTATTCGTGGGCGTGCGCCGCCTCCAAGTACGCGTATTGCAGCATGGTTTCGCAAATTATTGCAGCAATCCGAAACAATAATCGGTGAAAGATTTGAGTTATCTTTAGAGGTTACTCATCATGGACCCTGGGTTGATGTTCCATGCATGTTCATTGAGATTGGTTCAACTGAGGAGATGTGGCCTGATCTACCTGCTGCTGATTGCCTAGCCCAGTTGATGTGGGATGGCCTTGGGCTTGGAGCAAATTCCGCCAAATCTGCTACCCTTGTTAGTAGCGAAGTTGGAGTGTGGGATGAGAATATAAACTCAGGCGAGAAGGTTGTAATTGGATTGGGTGGTGGACATTACGCCCTCCGTTTTGCCTCAATTGCCGCACATCCAAATGTTTGGCTTGGTCATATGCTGGCAAATTACGCTCTGCCAATGGAAAAACCAACCGATGAGAACTGGGACCCAAAGACCGGTGTTCTTCCCGAAGGGACTTGGGCTTCCTCAATAGATGAGGCGGTCGCCTCAACAAAACTTGCGTTTCCAAAGGGCGAATTGTGGGCATATTTGGACAAGAAATCATTCAAGGGTTGGCAGCGCCAAGTTATCATGCGACACTTAGACTCAATTGGTATCCCTTTCGGTCGCACAAAGGACATCGTTAGTAAATGAACATCTCAAGTTGCAATTTTTTTTGCCTCAACAAAATTATTTCTCACGATGTTCATTTTCGCTAATTATTGAGTAATAATTATGTGAACTTTGCTTAGTAATAGTCAATAATCCTCTTCCTTACCCATTGCTTGATTGCGATGGTGCGCATTTTCGGGAGGATAGTAGTTGGGATGCTTCCCATCATGCCAAAATTTCTTGTCGGGAAGTTTTCCAAGCGTTATGTAGCAGGTGCAACAATCGAAGATGCGGTCAAGGTAATGAAAAAATTAACCAATGAAAATGCTTGTTTTACAATAGATGTTTTGGGCGAGGAAATCTCAAATCTTGAGGAGGCTCAGTATTTTATTGATGAGTATGATAGAGTTCTCGACGCAATCGTTGAGAATAATTTGGACGCAAATATTTCCATTAAGCCCACTGCTTTTGGCCTTTTGATTGATGAGGAAATCGCTTACAAAGGCATAGAAAAATTGCTCAATAAGGCTGCCGATTCGGAAATATTTGTTCGCCTTGACATGGAGGATTATCGGGTGACACAGGCGACTTTGGACATCGCATTGAAGATGCATGAGAGGGGGTTAACCAATGTAGGAGTTGTCATTCAAGCAAGGATGTTTAGGACAAAGGAAGATATTGAAAACCTCGTATCTCAACTTGGCGATGCAACTGATGTGCGAATCTGTAAAGGAATATATCTTGAAAGCGAAAAGATTGCACACACAAAATATCAGGACATCGTTGATGCCCTTAACCAAAGTGTAGACCAATTACTTGACTCCGGAGCATATACGGCGATTGCTAGTCATGATTTGCCAGTGATTGATTATTCACTCAAGGCTTTGGAGAAAAGGGGTATGGGCCCTAATACACTTGATCCAAGAGAAAATGCTGGGCCACCTCGCCCTCACAAGGGAGCCGGCTATGAGTTTCAGATGTTGCTCGGTGTACGCGGAAATATTCGCCGTAAGTTAGCCGCACAAGGCCATCTCACTCGCATTTACATCCCCTATGGTAGTAGATGGTATGAGTATGGAATGCGCCGCCTGCGCGAGAACCCAGATATTGCATGGCACGTTACAAAGTCAATATTGATGCCTTGGACTAATCGCAAGTAATTTACTTTCTGTTCATTTGATTGAACTGATAGAATTTTGGTCGGAGTTAGCGGCGATGTTGGCGGGGTTTCTTGCGCTCAAATTTATCTCGCGCCGGCTTTTCGGGATTTGGATTATGGCCGAGTTTACCTTCCTTCCAGGCTTGTCTTCTTTCTCTCTCGCCCTTTGGTTGATACTCAATTTCCTCCTTCGGTGGTTCATGCATGTAAATACGTTTGATGTCAACGGCAATTTTTTTTCCGTGTAGGATTCTACCCTCGCCGGTATGAATTGCTCTAATTCTCCAACGCCGATTATTATGAACATAGATGCTTCCGCAACTGAACATTTTATCCGGCTCAACTTCAATGGTATCTGGATAAGATTCCTCGCCAATAGTCATTGTAATTTTGACTCTAATAATGTCGGCTCTAAGCGCAGTAACTCGGGCAACTTTATGCGCATATTCTCCGTCAGAAGTTGAATCATTTGGCAACTCGATACGAGAGATTCGCCAATGCTTTTCCCCGTGCTCAAAAATGTCATGCTCAGCAACCCATTCATCTCCACCAATGTCAATTTTTACAACTTCACTGTGTGGGCCTTCTGTGAGGCGAAAGGGGATACTACGGACTGGCTTAGGTCGGAATTGCACTGTGTGGACAGTGTGGCATTCATCACATTTTATTAGGAAATCGGCACCTTTGCCGACTTCCTTTTCCCTTAGGATCTCATGCCCTGTAACATCATTACACTGCGGACATTCAATGGCATTCTCCATGAC
>JABIHC010000129.1 GCA_018649825.1 Methanobacteriota archaeon | reverse complement strand
GGATTGCCAGAGGACCAATGGGGAAGTCCTGCCTCTCAAATTATTTATCATTGTAGCGTAAGAGGGCCATCTGCCGATAGTGACGAAGAAAATGTCATTGTTCGTGCAGGTGATTTGAATGTATTGGGTGAAGCTGATTTGCAAATACCTGAAGCGTATCATGGAATACCAATAACATCACTCGTTAGCGGTCAATATCTCGAATTCTATGCATATGCAATTCTTGGTCGTGCTCGTGATCATGCAAAGTTCACCCCTGCATCCGGTGTTGCTTTCCATCCCCGTGAAACAGCAACACTTCACAATAAAAAGGCTGCTAAAATATTGTTTGATCTAAACCTTTCAACTCCAGATGGTAGAGCAATTAACGCCAAGTTATTCGGTAGCGGCACAGTTACAGATATTGAGACAGTTTCTGCAATCTCTGATGCATTGGCTCATGTTAGCCGCGGTACAAACCGTGATGGTGATTTTGATAATGCAATTACAATTGACCAAATTGATAATGAATTCTATTTCATGTTTGAAACCGATGGTTCACTAACACCCAAAGAAGTTTTCAATCGAGCATGTGTAGAATTAAACCAACGTTTTTCTTCAATCTCTGATGAACTGGATTTAGTTCTCGCTTGAATAATAGATATTGGCCACTTGCGGTCATCTACAAGTAGGAGTCTTGTCTCAATGTTTTCAACCACATATGTGCGAACGGTTTTGCCTTCAGACCAAATCGTTGGATTCATTGCACTTGACTTCTTCGCATAGGGTGGTGCAACATTGCGAGTAATAGAAAAGCAGGTCGGCGGTCATATCACTTTACTATTTAGTATTCATAGTGATTCGCACCGATTAACTCGGCAAGGAAGCCGCGGTGCGGGTTTTTGTGTGAAAGAGGGAGTTAGTGTAAAATTGTGGAGTGTCGAGGGCGATGGTGGCAAGCCAACCCTTTCTTGCAAGGTCACAGATTATTGTGGAAAAGTAATTTCAGGTAATTGTAAAGAACAATATGAAATGCTGCTTAAAGAACTAGAAATAGTCGGATTAATCCCTCAAGATGGCCAGCAAATAGTATTGGAAGTGCAATTGCATTTACCCGTGAGTCAGGGGTTTGGGATGTCTGCGGCAGGGTTATTGGCGACAGGAAATGCATTAGCTGAATACTATCAATTTGAAGATGGACATATTTCTTCTCGAGTTTCACATAGGGTTGAACGTAGGCGTTCTTCTGGCCTTGGAGATATTTTGGCTTTGGATGTAGGGGGGGTTGAACTTAGATTAGAGCCGGGCGCTCCACCTGAGCCAGGTTATGCCGTCTCTTTTCCAGGTGAGTGTCAGGCGGTGTTAGTTTGGGCTCAAGAAGAAAACCGACATACAAAGGGATATATTGATGATGAGAATTGGAAGAAAATGATTACTATTGCCGGTGAAGAGGCAGTTGGTCGATTAAGTGAAGGAACTTGGGGTTCCCACCGCTGGCAGGAATTGTTAGATGAAGCCGAAGCTTTTGCAAAAAAATCAGAATTATTATCTGAGAGCCACAGGGCAGAATTACTTGAAAGTGTCAAGGGAACTATTTGTGAATTAGGCGTTGAAGATGTAGTTCGCCCTGCATTGTGCATGTTGGGTACAAGTGTGGCCATTTTACCATGTGATTTAGAGCATCTCCCCAGCGAGGTGAGATTGCTTGGCCTAATTGATGCATTAATTGCTCAAGGATATTCGGCCTCACTCACTCATCTTCAGTAGGAGATAATCTACTAAGGTCTAATGGGGAAGAATCGAGTAATATTGTGCCAGGGATGTGCAGATTTTCACAATAACCGTGTCTAAAAACGATTGCTCCTTGGCCCCATTCCTCTACATAGCGGAGCATTTGTTTGGTAGTTTTCTTTCTTTGAAACCCCACATCTCCCCCATAGTAGTGCTTTGCATCAATCCAAGCAACTGGTTGTCCATTAATTCTTACATCATCAAGAATTAGAAGATCTGGTGTTTTTAATGGCCGGCCATGCGCAAGATTTTGTTCTTTTACCATCTCGCCCTGACGTCGAAAGCGTACTCCATTTTCCTCAAACCAATCACATAAAATATCCTCAAATAATTCTGCACGTAAATGAGTTTCAGTTTGATCAACATTTGCAACCCTATCCTCTTCCTCTGCACGTTTGAATTGAGCCAAATCTCTTTCATTCAACTTCTTTTCAGCATTTTTTAGTGATTCCTTTATTCTGCTCTTTGACCAACCTCTTGCTGCCAATATAGTTCGAAAAATATTCATTGGCGGAAAATCATATCTTTGAGTTAAGTCAATTATTCCGACTCCTTCATCATATAATCGCTTTAATTCACGTGATTTACCCTTTAATCGATGGTGCCCATAAACGGTTTTTTCTTGCAAAAGCGCTGAGCGTAGGGAAAGTGCTTGGTCAAGAGTCATTTCCGAATCATCAACCAATACCGCAATTTCACTAACTCTTTCATCAGGCAAGAATCCAAATTCACCCCTCCTAACAACAAATTTTGCAACCTCTTGTTCCGAAGTGAGTGAGATTGGGTTAGAAACCCAACTTAGCTCAACATACTTTTCGTCAACATTAGCAGGGAATGCCATCGGCAATGGATCCTGTGAGAATCTGTCTATTGCTTTTTGATATGCCATATTGTTGAATTCCTCATATCTATCCAACATATCTTTTCTTGGCGGACCTCCGTGTTTACGAGCCTTGGATTTATTCCGCCTTCTATTATTTCTTCCGCCGCCTTGGCGTTTTTGGTTATTATTGGAATTGTTTTCTGACATACTAAAACCTCTCATTTTATGCCCATGGTGCTTGCTTGTGAAAAATATTAACTCAGCAATTGAATTATTTTCATTTTTTACAAATTAACAAGTAATCCAGTATTAATTAATCGACTGCCTCAATAGGTGATAAATTATCTTCTTCCACAACGGCATTTTGTTGTTCTTCATCTGGAGTAATAGTTGCAATGTCAACTGGATTTATTTTTTGTAATGCAGGATTTACTTTTGGTGTTTGTTTTCCCATCCAAGTGACAACGCCTGCTCCTGCAACTAATATCAGTACTCCTATAATTAGTCCGATTGTCATAATATCAAGACCCGCATCATCCTCTTCATTAGCACCTGATGTACCATCATTATTGCCATTTGAAACAATTTCACAACCGAGGGAATCAACATTGATTGAAGCAGAAGTGCCTGGGCATTGATCGGTAACATCTTTTATTCCATCTCCATCTGTGTCTCTTTGACTAGGTGAACAACCTTCCGTATTAACTGTTGAACCAATAGCAGTTCCTGAGCAAGAATCAATTGAATTCACCACTCCGTCATTATCATTATCATCATCTTCAAGCAAATCATTGCACCCATCATTATCCAAGTCTTGACCGAGTGGAGAAATTCCAATAACACCGAGTGGACAAAGATCTATGTCGTCATCAAACGCATCATTATCATCGTCATCATCTTCAAGGCTATCTTTACAACCGTCACCATCATGGTCTGTAGCATTATCTGAAAGCCAACCTGTGTTTCCTACTCGGCAATCATCAGATAAATCACTAATGGAGTCTCCATCATCATCATCATCTTCCCCATTATCCTTGCATCCATCACCATCAAGGTCATTGCTTACTGAAGAAGTCCAGCCAAATAATCCGGCTTGGCAATTATCCATTGCATTATCGATGCCATCACCATCTGTATCATTTTCACAAGCGTTTCCAATTCCATCTCCATCTAAATCATCTTGTTGTGGATTTGAAGTTGAAGGACAGTTGTCTAATTGGTCAACAAAGCCATCAGAATCACTATCAATATCTTCACAACCATCTTGGTCTTGATCGTTTGAAATATTAGAAATCCAGCCTATTGGTCCTTTGACACAGGTATCATTTGTATCATTAATCCCATCATTATCATCATCTAAATCTTCTGCAGCATCTAAGCATCCATCTCCATCATGGTCTGATTGAGAGTTGGAAAACCAGCCAGTTTGACCAATTGGGCAATCATCATCACCATTCATCAATCCATCTCCGTCTGTATCATCTTCACAGGCATC
>JABIHC010000017.1 GCA_018649825.1 Methanobacteriota archaeon | reverse complement strand
GTAGATGCAATTTTTGTTCCTGATGAATATAGTGGCAAAGGCAATACTACCATTTCTTGGATAGGGCCAATAGGAGAAGTAGGAGAAACATACCGCATATGGGTTGCTGGCGTACCATTCGCTTCTACCAATCGTACAGATATTACCCTAATCGCAGAATTGGGAGATGATAATTCTTCATTCGTTTACGAAGTTCCAAGAGGTCATATCGGCTCATCATATTATTGTGTAGAAGTTAATGACCAATTCGGAATTCCTGCATTAGAATTAGGTTGTAGTAATGAAATTTTTGAAGATTCATTTTCACCTTGGATTGCTGAACCAACAAATGTTTTAGCCGAATATATTGGTGCAGGAAAAACTCGAGTTACTTGGACTGACCAATTAGGAGTAGAGGGTGAATTGTACCATGTTTGGTGGTCCAATTATCGTGTTGTTGAAGGACTATTTGTTGAAAACCAATCTGCCCATTGGCTCGCATCAGTACCTGATGGTTTTGGTGAAGCAATAGTTGATGTTCCAGCTGGAGAATACCGCGACAACTCATTCTATTTTGTTACATCTCAAGCAAGATATGGCCATCTAAATGGCACATACGAATATAGAGGATTTGTTCAAAATTGGGATGGCCCAATTGTAGAAGACACAATGATTCCCGATGACCCCCGTATTACAAGCCTTGAGATGTTAGGATTCATGAATTTAGTAATTCTCAAATTTGTAAATGATCCAGGTGAGTCAGAAGAAACCTACCAATTATACCGAAACTTTGGTACCCCATTTGTTAATGAAAGTGTTACTTCAGATGTAATATTGGATGATGGCTGGGAGCCCATATTGGATACAATTATTACGGATGAAACATCACCTTCAGTAATAGTTAGACAAATTTCAATTGATGAAAACATAACTAGAGATGTTTGGTATGCGGTTGTCGCTACTGATAGTTGGGGTAATTTAAATTCAATGATTATTGCAGGTCTTGGTGGAAATGCCTTGTCAATTGAGGAAGATACGACACCTCCTGAAATAATAATCACCATTGATGATATTGAAAGTGGCCCCTTGCAGGATGGAGAGCATCGAGTCATTGTGGAAACAAATGAAAATTTGGACGTCCCCCCATCAATCAACATTACAGTTGATAATGATAAAACATACACAGAAACCGATGTTCCAATGAATCTACTTTCAGACAATATTGCAAACCCAGACAAGGGACCAAGTTATTACTTTGATTTTGACATTTTATCTGGAGATAAGTTTGGTAATTTGACACTTCATATTATGGTTAGAGATGCTGTTTCAAATGAGGAGTGGCATAATGTTACCAATTGGATAATTGATGCAACTGCTCCAATTATTAACATATATTCACCGGGTTCAATGACCGATACAAAATACATGTATGGTGAGCAAATAACAGTTCATGCTTCAGCAACCGATGATGTGGGAATATTATGGGCAAAATACAAAGTTATTAGTAATCAAGGTGCTCACAATCAAGCCTCAAGTTCATGGATGAATTTAACCGACGAGCATCTTTCATGGATAGATGGCGATATCGCAATATTGATTATTATTAGTTCCAGTGATTTCACACCAGGCAACCATCGTGTTGAATTAAAGGTATCAGATATTGTTGGTGAAGAACGTTCAAAGGGCGTTACTTTTAGAGTGGATTCATGCCATCAAACAATAAATGGTACCACAAGATGCGCTTATGAAGAAGCATTGGAGCCTGAGGAAGCAGCAATTATCATCGAGCCAAGTTTTACCGACCCACCATATGTATTTGTATTTGGTTTGGCATTTTTTAATATCTTAGCATTTGTAATTGTTTTCTTGGTAATCACAATTTCTCTCTCCAGTCCAAAGAAGAGGGGTGAAGGAGATGAAGATGGTGGAGATGATTGGATGTCTGAATTTATTGGCACTTCAGCAGAGCCTGATATGGATACAATTCTTGCTGGCGACAAGCCAAAGGAGGAGGAAAAGCCATCAGAAGCCGCGATGCCTGATGATGACGACCCCTTTGCAGTTAATGTTCTTACAAAGAAATCTCGTCGAAAGAAGAAAGTAGCCGTTGAAGAAGATGACGATGATGATCCTGAAGAAGAACCTAAGTCTAAATCTAAGCGCAATAAGGTTGCACGACGAGCAACAAAGCGCAAGAAATAAACTTTAGTGAGTTGATTTAATGACAAATACCGTTATTGAATCAAAAGAGGATTCGGTTGAGCCAACAATGGCCAAAAAGAATCTTTTGAATATTATTGACCCTCGTGAATCATGGATTAATCTACTCTTACTATTCATTCCTTTTGCGATATACTTCAATATGACGCATAACCCGGGTTTAGCATTCATTACTTCAATGATTGCAATAATGCCATTAGCATGGCTTATGGGTAAGGCAACAGAAGATATTGCAATGCGAACTTCTGAATCAGTAGGGGGTCTCCTAAATGCTACCTTTGGTAATGCTGCGGAAATGATTATCGCTATCATGGCACTTTATGCCGCCTATAAGGCCGGTGTGGGAACAGAAACCGCCACTACAATGATGGCTGTCGTTCAAGCCTCTCTAATCGGTTCTATTTTGGGTAATCTTCTATTGGTTTTGGGGTTGTCATTCTTCCTCGGTGGGCTAAAACATTCCACGCAAAAGTTCAGTCAACAGGCCTCTCAAACTAATGGTTCATTGTTATTATTAGCGATGGTCGGGTTGGTGATTCCTGCTGCTTTTGAAAGTACCTCAAGTTCGAGTGGAGATTCAAGTCTAGTCAATCTTTCACACTATACTGCTCTAATATTACTTGGAATATATGCAATGCACTTACTCTTTCAATTGAAGACTCATGTTGACCTTTTTGCCACGGAAAGTCACCACGATGAAGAGTCTGAAATGAGTAAAAAACAGGGAATATTATTATTAGTAATTTCGACAATATTTGTTGCCTTAATGGCGGAAATATTAGTTCATTCAATTGAATTTGCCGCCGATTCATTTGGCTTACCTCCGGTATTCATCGGTGTTATTTTGTTGCCATTATTTGGAAATGCGGCTGAACATTTCACCGCATTAACCGTTGCCCGCAAGGACAAGATGGATCTTTCAATTGGGATTGCGATTGGCAGTAGTATTCAGATAGCCCTTCTTATCGCACCATTAACAATCTTGATTGCTTGGGGATTAGGGTTGCCCTTAACCTTAGAATTCGGCTTATTTGAGACTGTAGCGGCCTTCATGGCAATATTGGTGACTAATTTCATCGTTCAAGACGGAGAAAGTAATTGGTTGGAGGGAGCGATGTTGGTTGCAACTTATGCAATAATTAGTATTGCCTTCTTATTCCGATAGCCTACTCAACACCATCATAGTATGAATAAACGATTTGATTTAATTCATCAATAACCTGTGTTTCATCAAGAGTTAGAGTCTTTCCATCTTGCCTAATTGCCTTACCATCAACCCACATATCGAGGCAATCTGCGCCACTGAAAATTAAATTACCCAAATGACGATTTGATGAACGTCCAATGGGATTCATTCGGATATCATTGAGATTCCATGCCGCCCAATCCTTACTGTCTTTTGTAGCCAATTTGAAAATATCCTTTGCTGGAAGAATAGTTGAATCCCAATGGTCATGACGCTGAATTAGAGAGGCAAATTTTGCTTCAACCCGCATATCTAAACCAGATCCAGAAGATGCTGAACCATCTGTACCAAGGCGTACATCTACTCCTGCCTCTTGGTAGGCGGGGAGGGATAATGTTCCTCCACATGCAAGTTTCATATTACTGGTCGGACAATGTACCGCTTTCACCCTGCGCTCAGCCATCATACGCATTTCGTCCTTCTTCACCCAACTTGAATGGGCACAAATTGTGCCCTCTTGTAAGAAATCAATACTGTCTAAGTATTGGACGGGATACATCCCAGTTTTCTCATGACAATCTGCAACTTCCTTTCGAGTTTCAGCAACATGAATGTGACAAACTGCATCATGCTTTTTGGCCAAATCTCTTGCTTGAATTAGGGTTTCTTCACCACATAGGTAAACCGAATGGGTTGCAATTGAATAATTAACTCGTGAATTATGATTATTCAAAAGTAAGTCATCCATTTCCGCCAATGCACTCTTTGCATCAGTATGGCTTGGTAGAGCAATGTCACTTACAGGTCCTCCAAGCAAGGCTCTAATTCCCAATTCATCAATTACTTTTCCAGCAGTTGCTGGATAAAAATACATATCTGAGGCAAAAGAGGAACCTGTGCGAATCATTTCTGCTGCCGCAGCCCTTACGCCAAACTTTACATGGTCCGGAGTAATTTTTGCCTCAGTGGGGAAAATCGCCTTCTCCAACCATTTCTGTAATGGATAGCCATCGGAAAAGTCTCTTGCATTAAGAGTCATAGCAAGGTGTGTGTGCCAATTTTGGAAGGTGCGAGTAAGGAGTTTATGTTTGCCATTGAGATTGGCCTGAACATCCTCATCTCCATTTGAGTTTGACCAAGAACCATCCTGATGAATTAAAAAGTCACCTAGATGCCTATTTCCATCATCATCAATGAGGATAGTGTTGCGATATCTCACCGATAAGTCGTCGCCCATAATTGACTGGGTGAGGGCCACCTTCAAAGCCCCTTGCCTAATTATCTACTGCACCTTTTGGTAGGCATCTTTCTTTCGTTGGATTAAATCAGAATAATTCCCCGGGTAAATATGAAGATTTCCATCACCACCTAAGAACCAAATTGTATCACATACTTGGTCGAGGAACCATCTGTCGTGACTAACCGTAATGATACTGCCTTCATACTGATTAAAAGCCTCCTCAACTGCTTCATTTGCGTCGGTATCCAAGTGATTTGTTGGTTCATCAAGTAGAAGCAAATTATTTTCTTCAAGGAGTAATTTTAGTAATGCAACTCTTGCTCTTTCACCACCAGATAATTTGCTCATTATTGTATCAACTTGTTCGCTGGTAAATTGAAATCTTCCAAGCATTGCTCTCACATCACCATAATCCATGCGTGGTTTTAGTTTTTGAATTTGCTTTACAGGTGTTAATTCAAAGTCAAGTGTCCGGTGATCTTGATGGAAATATCCTATTTGCACTCCCGGTTCAACTGCAACCCGTCCTTCATCAGGCATTAATTCACCAATAATCATTCTCAGTAGTGTAGTCTTGCCTACCCCATTTCCGCCGACAACTCCTATCTTCTGACCCTTACTTACTGCGGCTTCAATTTGGGTAAAGATTGGTTTTTCAAGGCCCTCAAAGGAAAGAGAAGCCTTGTTTATTTCAAGAACATCTAGAGAGGATTTTGAAGTTGCTTGAAGGGCAAAATTCAATCCCTTTCGCTTCTTTGGACGGATTGATTTCATCCATTTTAACCGACTCTGTTCACGGTTTAGCATGAACCTTTTTTGTGAAATTGATTTATCATACTTATTTGCACTCTTCATTGAGCGTAATGCTCCATTGAGGCGTTTAACTTCTTTTTCAGACTTAGCAATTGAATCATCTAAGGTACTCAAAAACATCTCTTTTTGACTGCGGAAAGCCGAGTAATTTCCTTTGTATCCTTTCACATGGGTATTTTGCACTTCCAAAATATTATTACAAACACGGTCTAAGAAATATCTATCGTGACTAACAACCAATATTGCTCCCTTGAATTCCTTGAGGAATTTTTCAAGCCAAGCAATAGTGGGTAAATCCAAGTGATTTGTCGGTTCATCGAGGAATAATACATCAATTTCAGAAAGTCCAACTAATTGCCTTGCAAGGGCAACCTTTGCTCTTTCGCCACCAGATAATGATTGCAGAGGGGTATTTAGTGGATGATGACCAAGGCCAAGTGCCTCAATAATTCCCGATGCCCTAGTTGCAACATTCGCGCCTCCACTTTTTGCCAGCATTGTTTGAAGTTCGGCATATCTATCCATTTTTGGTTGCCAGTCACCATCATAGAAACTTGGATCGGCCATTGCTGCTTCCAACTCGGCAATTTCTTCATCAATTTCAGCAAATTGGCGCCCTTTCCGGTTCAATTCCTGTTCAAGTGTTGCTTCATCCTCAATGTCTCTTACTTGTGTGAGGTATGCTACGCGAATGCCAGGGGCAAAAAGGACCTCACCAATATCGGGATTCTGTTCGCTAATTGTGTTGAGCAAAGTTGTCTTTCCAGAACCGTTATGCCCAACAATTCCGATTCGGTCACCCTCCTCAATTCGGATGTTGACATTTTCGAATACAGTAACCGGACCGAAGGCGCGATGAACGTCCTCAAGGCGGATTAACTCCTTCACCATGACCTCTGCGCGCAAGTTCTTCGTATAATAACCAACGACCGAGAGTTTAACTTGAGATAAGGAAATAATTTGCTGGAGCTACAGGGGGAACTCGAATTCTCAACCTCGTGATTACGAATAACGCGCTATAACAACTAAGCTACAGTAGCAACCTTCTCGCACCTACCATATTAGCATAAGTAAATCGGTTGACCATTATGGAAAACAAGAGGTTAAGGCCAACTTCTACCTTGAGAAATGGAAAGAATGAGTTAGGTTTGGCTTAGGCTTGGGGTTGATTTTCTTCTATGATGTCAATGCCAAATCTCGCAGCACTTTCGGTAAGGCTGGATATTGCTGGCATTTTCCGTCCAGCGATGAAATCCAAACAGGCTCCACCTCCAGTTGAGAGGTGTCCCATTCGCTGCGATAATCCACGTTGTCCGACGAGTGTTGCTGTATGTCCGCCGCCGATGACCACATATGCTGAAGATTCTGCGCATGCATTGAGCATTTCAATAGTCCCGAAGGCAAAATTGTCAAGTTCAAAGACACCCGCTGGACCATTGAGAATTATTGTTCCTGCTGAGCGAATTGCGGCTGACAATTTGAGAATAGATTGCACGCCGAGATCAAATAGTGGCGCTTCTACGGGCAAATCTTCAACCCTCATATCAACTCGGTTATCGGCAACATTGGCGGCAACATCAACAGGCAAAATTATTACATCTGGGAAATCCAATAGTAGTTTTTTGGCAATTTCAACCGTTGGCCCCCATGCGTCTCCCAACTCCTGTTCAAGAAAATTCATTGAAGGGTCACCGGGGTAATGTCCACTTAGACTCAAGAGAAGATTCGCAACTCCGCCTGTTGCCCAAACTTCATCGGCAGTTCCTTTGCGCAACATATTATCTGCTACGGCAATTGAGTCATCAATTTTAATCCCGCCAAGGACTGCTATACACGGCCGAACTGGATTTTTTAATGCCTTTTGAAGAGCATCAATTTCCTTTTTCATTAATTCACCTGCAACACAGGGCAGGGCATAGGTGAAACCAGTCATAGAGGGGCTATTTCGGTGCGCACATGCAAAAGCATCATTGACAAAAATATCGGCAATCCCCGATAATTTCTGCACCATTTTGGAGTCTGCTAATAGTTCAAAGGAGTCATTATTACGAGAAATCTCTTCTTCATCCATTCGGACATTATTGAGCATTAATATTTCCCCAATCTTTAGTTCATCAATGGCTAATAATGCTCCATCCCCATAAATGTCATTTACCCACTTCACAGGTCTTCCCAGCAACCTACCTAATTCTCTAGCATGTCCGCTGGTAGTAGTGAAGTCCCTTTTCCCAGGCCTACTTTGGTGGCACAAGATTACCACTTTTGATTTTGATAATCGGTGCATAGTGGGGAGAATTTCCACAATTCTCGTGACATCCAAAAATGCACCAGTGCTTGGGTCTAATGGCGAATTTATGTCAATTCGCAATAGAACGACACGTCCTTCGACCCGGACATCATCAAGTGAGAGGACCCTCTCCATCATTCCTGTGAAAGCATGGAGGTTTTCAATAGTTACCCTATAATAGGGCCAGTTAAGAGTAAATAATATCCATCCTCCCACCGCCAATTATTTGAATAATATTTACTGGTAGGTGGATGATTATTGCCAAAAAAAAGGATTGCTTTTTGATTTTGACTTATTGGTAAGGGTAGGCAGACGCGCGTCAAACTCCCTTCATCAGTGGCAACCATTATCTATGCATAGAACAGGATGCTTGTTAATGGCGCGAAAGATTGGTCAAAGCGCCCCTATTGATGACGGGGATGACCAGGTATTGTCAGGCCCTCGCCAACGTGCTGCCACTCATACATCTTCTTTCGGAGTTTCAAAGCGAGAAAGTCATGATTCAAGTGTATATTATAATTCAAAAATGCACGCCGAATTAGCAACTGAGCATGATACCGGAGTTTCTCAACCTTTGCCAAAAGAACTCGAAGATTCTGTAATTTGTGGCGATAGCAGAAATTTATCACAAATCCCAAATAATTCAGTTCATTTAATGGTAACTTCCCCGCCATATAATGCGAGTAAAGAGTATGATCAAAATCTTGGATTAAGCGAATATCTATCTCTTCTTCGTGATGTATTTGCAGAGTGCTATCGCGTATTAGTTCCGGGAGGGAGAGCGGTAATCAATGTTGCAAACCTTGGGAGAAAACCCTACATCCCCCTCTCTAGTCATGTTAATTTAATTATGACAGAATTAGGTTTTTTACAACGCGGCGAAGTGATTTGGGATAAGTCGGCAAGTGCAGGAGTTTCTTGTGCATGGGGGTCTTTTGCCAGCGCTTCAAATCCTTGCTTGCGGGATGTACATGAGTATATTCTAATATTTTCCAAAGGAGGATATAAATTGCCAAGGGAAAAATCTGAAAGAGATGCTCGGCAAAATACAATAGACCGAAAAGAGTTTGTTGAGTTGACTAAATCAATTTGGAGGTTCCCTACAGTTTCTGCTAAACGAGTGGGTCATCCAGCGCCATTTCCTACTGAATTACCCCGCAGATGTATTGAGATGTATACCTTTACTGGTGATGTTGTGCTTGACCCCTTCCTTGGCTCAGGCTCTACCGCAATTGCAGCGGTAGAGTGTGGTCGCAAATTCGTTGGAGTTGATTTGAGTCGTGAATATTGTGATTTAGCAGAACAACGTATTGCCCAAGCAGAGCCCTTTACTCTGCCCCAATCAATTGAAACAGCCTAATTGGAAATAACTGATACATTGTTATTATTTGTTAGGCATCAAAGTTTTGGCTCATCTTGTGAATTGTAAACCGATTGGCTAAACCCCCCGCCTGGTTGAGCAGGTTGGGTTGGTTGAACAGGTTGGGTTGGTTGAACTGTTTGGGTTGGTTGATTGTAAACAGGTTGAGCCATACCGGTTTGTGCATTACCCGTTTGAGGGTAAGTGACTTGATGCATTATTGGTTGCCCTGTGTGTGGATCAATGGTTCCTTGTTGCATCGGTTGAACAAATGCTCCCGGTTGTTGCATCATAATAATTTGTTGTGATTTATTATCATCAAGAGCAAAAATGAAAATCACTCCTAATCCAAGGACACAGACTGAGCAACAAATCCCGTAAAATCCACCAATTAGTGCCATCATTCCACCAAGGGGAATTTCTTGTTCTCTAATCATTATTTCGCCCTCTCCACTAAATTCAATATCGAAAGTGCCATCATTACTGATTATAATATCACCAACATAATCGTATCCAGGGAGTGTTTTTGAGTCACAATCGTCCCATTCTCCACAACTTTCAAAGTAATTAGAAGCATTTGTATCAACCACTCTAACATCCACCGTAGAACCGTTTTCTACAAAGACACTATACTGTGCCATCATGTAAAATTCTCCAGTATATGTTGTGGGTGAAGTCCCAGTCCATTTTTCAGTACCATCTGCGGCGATGTCGTCGGCAAAACTACTACCTCCGACAATCATTGCAATAATACTACCAAGCAGAATTACTCCTCCAATACCTAAGGTGATTTTAGTGACTATGTGCATGTGTTGTGCTTGGGCCCTGAGGTAATGAGCCTTACCCTTTATTGAATAATGAAATGACAAAACCCACTTTCTCCAACTAAACAAGGATATGGCGTATATTATTACTATGTGTAATAATATGTATTATTTCCTTCTGCGGTGGGTCTTATTCTTCAACTGAAGCCACTTCACCGGTATTGATGGCGTGGGCTGAAGCAGATTTAGTTGGCCCCGATGGCCAAGATTGGCGTGTTCCGGTAAGTGAATTAGAAACAAGACAAAACAAGATGGCAATGCTTCTTGACGATGCAGAGATTCCTGGCGTGCTTATTCAAAATCCTGTTGATTTGTATTATTTTGCCGGCGGTCGGCAAAATGGGTATTTGTGGATACCTTCAGCCTCTTCGGCAGGCTCTCCTGTACAATTTGTTCGCCGTTCAATTCGTCGAGCCAAATGGGACGCTGGTGGAGATGATGCTCCTCACGAGGTAGTAGCATCACCCCGTATGGCAAACCTTGCAGAAGAATTGCTCAGCCGTGGTTGCAAAAAGGACAACGGAGCGCCTTGGTTACAGTATTCATCAGGGCCAGCCTCATTGATTAATTATTTTTCAAGTTCACTCGCACCTTTGGGGGCTTCAGGTGATTGCTCAAGTATTGTGCATGGACTACGGCAAAAAAAGAGTCTTTGGGAAATAGAACAAATGCGTCAAGGTGCAGACATTCAACTCACAATGTTTGAGGCGGTTGCTGAAGTAGGAAGAGAAGGTGTTACCGAATTAGAATTAGTCGCTGCAGCAGAAGCGGTAAGTAGAGCGGCTGGTTTTGCTGGAAATGTTCAATTGCGCCGCTACCCGATGCAGTGTGATAGAGGAGTTATTGTCGCCGGAAGAGCGGGTGGAGTTCCTTCATTTTTTGACGCAGCAGTGGGTGGAACTGGGCCACATCCCATGGCGAGCATGGGTGCTGGATTTAATCGGGTGAATGTAGGTGAGCCGGTATTGGTGGATTTATTACACGTTCATCGCGGCTACATAGTTGACATGACACGAATGTTTTCAGTTGGACAATTAAGCGATGTCTGGGTTGAACGCCTTGAAGATATGCTGACTGTAAAGGAAGTAGTGGTTGATATTCTTGACCAAGGAAAAACTTGCGCTGAGGCTTGGCACGAGGGGCATTCATTAGCGGTTGAATTAGGTTATGAAAATAATTTGATGGGCATGAAACCCGACCAATCTCGTTTCCTAGGTCATTCTCTCGGATTGGAATTGGATGAAAGTCCTGTAGTTGCGGCTGGCTTTGACCAGCCACTTCCCGTTGGTGGCACTATGGCAATTGAGCCAAAGGTAGTTTATGGCGAGGGTTCTATCGGCAGCGAAGATACTTGGGTAATGAGTGAAGATGGTATGGAAACGATTAGTGCTGATGGCGCATTTCCCTGGTTGCATGAGTGGTAATGTGGTGCAGCGCACCTACTATATTCAAAGGACTAGCGTTTTTGCCGATACATGGCGAAGCCGTACTCAGCCTCTCACATCGGAGCGGTCGCTCAATCATATACCGACATGCGTCTTTCTGGTGCGGTTAAACAGCAATTGGTTGATTATCTAATACAAGAATTAGACCAACTTGTTCCAGAACTTGAAACTGCAACAATCCTCGCTGAACCCGATCGCAAAACTCTCGGCGACCCCGACCGAACTAGGCTCGGATATAGTCGAACAAGAGAGTTAATGTTAGACCGAATTGAAAAGATTGATTCGGTAGGTAGTGCGGCAGTTCAAAGAGCAGTTGAGGAACTAGAAAGGTCATTAAAGAAGGTGGTCCGAAAATCAAGCGAGTATGCAGAGAAAGATCGAGTTGGGACCATTAAGCCACGCCATTTAGAGCAAGTATTGAGGACTCAGAATATCCCGCATGTTGGCGGAGAAGCAATTGAATCGGAAACTCAACATTCAATCACTGTTGCGGAGGAAGATGGTTTGTCTGAAGCAATGGGTGAGGGTCAGGTTCTTACCCCTCAGACCCTAAGAAGGATGGCAAAATCATTTGCCGGTATGCCTGTTACCGATGAGGCATTAGAGGAATTAATGTTGTTATACTATGATGTGGTTGAAGAAACTGAGCATTCTTTGCGGACAAGTTTTGT
>JABIHC010000050.1 GCA_018649825.1 Methanobacteriota archaeon | reverse complement strand
TGGCGGCCAAATAGTGAGAATGAAGATTGATAATAGATGCGATAGGTATTGAAGGGGATTCTCTACGCCCGAACATGGCCGACAAACCCGAGTTGTTCATTCTCTACTCCTGTCCCTTTTGCTGGAAGGTTAGAGGTTTGATTGACAATATTGGATTAACTGCAGATATTGTTCAAATTAATCCCTTCAAACAAAAAAAGCAACTGGCTTTTACTGATGGTTGGACAAAAACTCCAGTTTGGCGTGAAAAGGGAGGAGAGGTTGTTGTTGACTCTACTCCAATAATGAAACATATAGATGAGAAATATAACGATGGGAAATTATGGCAAACAAATGATCAAACTAATCGCGACAAATGGCTTGTTTGGGCCGACACTCATATGTCTAAGGCGACCATTCCTATTCTATACGGTTCGCTTGGGTCTGCTCTAAAAACAACTATGAAAGTCTCGAAATTAGAAAAATTTGGCTTCTTTTCAAAACGGATTTATGCGTGGGCTGGCTTCCCAATAATGTGGGGAATAATTGCTCGAAAACGTGTCAAAAAAGATGGACGAAGCCCAAAGAAACTTTGGCATGATTTACTCGATGAATGGCTGGAGGAAGTTGGGGAAAAAGCATTTTTTGGTGGGGAAGAACCCGATGCAGTTGACCTTGTTGTACTTGGATATATGCGCTCAATATCCCCGTATCCGCAATTTAGTCAATTGATGGAACATTCGAAGGGCAAAGTTTGGTACGAATCAATGCTAAATACTCTCAATAATTGAGGTGAAAAAATGAGTGAGGGGGAGATGATAGGGCCATATTCTATCAAACTTCAACATTTGCCTGCGAATAATATTCTAATTGGTAGTGACAAAGGCTCACTGCCTTATAGTAGTGAAAGACCAAGGCATGAAGTTAGATTATCAAATAGATGGATAATGCAATCACAGGTCAGTGCAAAATTATGGCAAAAAGTAATGCAAGATTCCGCTGCCACCAACACCGCTACCGGCACTGACACCTCACACGCAACCAGCAATATTTCCTCCGACTTCGCAGAAGGTTATTCATGGGATGAAATTGAAGGATTTCTAATTATTATTAATGAAGCAAGTAAAAAAATGGGTATTGAAGGAGAATGGCGATTACCGACTGAATCTGAATGGCAAAGTGCACAAAATCAACTTTCAATTTATGTCCCCGAAAAAAAGGAAGAAGTCCTCTCAGACCAACCGCATCCAAATTACCGCGGTGCACCGACTGATGGGCGACCAAGGATAATAGAAAATCCGCATTCAATGATGCGCTTATACCGAGTTTCAAGAATGGCTCATCCAAGTAAAAAAATGGTATCAATAAAGTCACAAGCATCAATAAAAAATGGCCAATCTGGACAAATATTTCGCCTAATATTCGTTCCTTCAAATTGGCAGCCATCGGAGGTAGTAGTTCCCGATTTCTTTAACCTTAAACGCCTAGCAATCCAAGAAATTCTTATCGCCTTAATAATTGGGGTTTTACCTTCCTTCGCAATTCCAATAGTTCGAGGAATGGGTAGTTATGCTCTTACCGGCTGGGTAAATTTACTATTTGGAGGGTTATGTTTAGCATTTGCTTCCTCATTATTTTGGCGCCCTAGGACACCTACCTGGAAATTTGCAGAAGATGGAAATAGCATGCAAGAAACAAGGCTTAAGGGCAAAAAATTGCTCAAAGTAGGCCATTGAAGCCTACCGGTACGTGAGCAACTCACGCGTGGGCGTTGGAATTGAGAGCTTTAACTGTGAGTTTTTTGGAAAGATATTTTCTAAATTCTTGTGTGGATTCTTCGATTTTAAATTTCACATCACATTTACTTAATATGGCTGAGTTTGTGCCTGGTGATAAATCAAATGATACTTTTTGGGCAAATCCTCTTAACTCAATATTGTTTTCAAATTCTCCTATATTCCTCTCAGAATTTACTTTTGTTTTTCCTTTAACCACATATAGCAAATGCTCTGAATGTATTCCCACGACCAACAATGGATCATCGAATGATGATGGTATTTTTGAACAATTTGCACACAAAATGTCACCGATTTGGTACTCTTCATCTTTAGCATCAAATCGATTTTTCTTAGAATTGGCTTTGATGTATGGTAAATCTTCAACTAACTTTAGTTGTTCAGGTTTGAGTTTTTCAGCAATTAATATGATTTGTTCCTTTTTAAGAAAGTCTGGTTTGGATTGGAAACGCAAATTTTTAACATCTACTACAGGAACATTCTCGGTAAAGTACAGATAATTATTGGTCTTTGCATCAGATTCCAGTTCAGGTATAACCTTTAGTTTACCATTTTTCATTCGTGCCAAAATTATTGCGAATTTTATTTCTTTTATACTGGAAAAGGTAGCATCATCTTCTCTCCAGCAAATTACATCTCCCTTATAATATCTGTCGGCACAAGGAGAATTTTCAAAAAACCATGCCCTCAAATACGTCTGCTTCATTAATTCTTCCAGCGATGACGAATCAATAACCTCTGACTTTCGTGTAATGTTTTCTTTTGATAGGGGTTTAGGGTTGTCATTAAATTCAAAGTATGTTTTCTGTGTTAGACCATTTTCCCGGTATGGCATTTCATTAGGATTTAGAATGTAGCAACAAAAAGATTCATTTCGAATAATATGCTCTTTTTCAATAGGCAATGATGTTCCAGACAATACTGCCAAACTATCACCTTGGTCTTCCAATACAATTGCTGGATGCTCTTTACCTTTTTCATCAGTTGGGAACTCAAAATCGCCCCAAATTAATTGACCCAGTTTGTATTCCTCTGTTAGCATGTTAATGACACTATTCCATATTTGATTTTTTGATCCTATCAATTACTCATAGTATTGGCCAACGTTGGATGCCTCAACAACGGGTTCGAAGACTAGAGGGGATAATTCCTTATGGCTAGAGTATTAAAACAATTGTGAAAAATAAGCGCAAAAAATGGAAAACAGGCATCATTATTCTTCTATTATTGCTTCTTAATAATCTCATAGAAAGAATAATTCCTTTCCCAATGATAGTATTTACATCTATTCACAAGGGCATTTGCTATAACCCATGTGAGAATAATTACTCTTCTTCAAACAAAGCTTCGCGTTCAAGACTCTGCCAAAATGATTCTTTACGTAGAGCGCCCCTGACAGCAATTGCAGTCATATGAGTAATGTCTCTTTCATTGTCTGAACGAGCGAGTAATTGTACAGATTTATCAATTCCAGAAAGGATGGGG
>JABIHC010000128.1 GCA_018649825.1 Methanobacteriota archaeon | reverse complement strand
TATTACTTGGGTTACTACTGATGAAGATGGACAGTCAACAACAACTATCCATTCACGCCAAGTTATTCTTGATACTTATTCCTCAAAATCCTTGCAAATCGCAACCCTACTTACAATTGCATTGCTCATTATTTATTCACGACAAAAAATGCAACAGGGGGCCACCTCAATTATGCTTGAAGAAGAATAGGCGGGAAAGAACACCGCACCTCCAAAGTATTACTCTCCTTTCGCACAATAGATGCGGAGACAAAAATAGAATTATTTACGAATTGAAAGCATTCTATCAAGAGATAATTTTGCTTTAGCAGATATTTCCGCAGGCACTTTCACTTGATTTGGGATTTCACCTGCAATAATTCTCTCAAGAACATCAAGCAGATACATTGGATGAATCATATACATTGTTGAACAAGGACATACTAGTGGGTCAAGGCAAGTAATTGTTTTATTGGGATACATTTCATTCAAACGCTTTACCATATTGATTTCAGTTCCGACTCCAATCACCGAACCAGATGGCTGATCAGCAACATAATTTCGAATAAATTCTGTTGAACCTACTGCATCAGCAGCAGCAACTATCTCATGTCTACATTCCGGATGGACAACGATTATTGCTCCCTCATTCTCATTTCGCATTGATGAAATTTGGTCTAATGTAAAACGGCGATGTACACTACAATAACCGTGCCATAATACAATTCTGGCTTGTTCTATTTCTTCCCAATCCGGGTCTTCTTGGTTTGGATTCCAAACACACAATTCATCTTCACTCAAACCCATTGCCAAGCCTGTGTTTCTTCCAAGATGTTGGTCTGGGAAAAACAATACTTTACCATCCTCACCTGCCCTCTCAAAAGCCCATTTCAGGACTCCGGCTGCATTTGTTGAAGTACATACAATACCTCCATGCTCACCGACAAAGGCCTTTAAATCAGCACTTGAATTCATGTATGTAACTGGAATGACATATGATTCTCCCTGTGGTGCTGGAAGGGTTGGGTCCTTACGAGTAATAGGGTCGCCCAAACCTAATTCATCAATGATTTCATCCCAACACACTTGAACATCAGCAACGTTAGCCATATCTGCCATTGAACAACCAGCGCGTAAATTGGGAAGGATAACATGTTGTTCTTCAGAAGTGAGAATGTCTGCACTTTCAGCCATAAAATGGACACCACAAAATACAACAAATTTTGCATCTGCCGAAGCAGCTTGTTCTGAAAGAAGAAAAGAGTCACCAAGAAGATCTGCGTGTTTTACTATTGAATTGCGCTGATAATGATGGCCCAAAATAAGTAGGTCATTGCCAAGTTCTTCCTTTGCAATAATAATACGCTGAGAGATTTCGGCGTCCGAAAGACCTTGTATTCGCTCTTCCGGATTGATACCGCATACTGGAAGGCTGATTGCCATTTTATCAACTCCAAGCCTGGACAATAGACCTTGCTATTTGTATCGAGGGTCGCCACCCCTTTGAAGGCATCCCTATTGGGGTTGTTTGAGGGGGAAATGAAATGCAGGCATGGGTGGAGCACGAAATCCTTCATATCGGTGCCGAAGCAGAAGTTGCCTCAGGTCTATTTCTCGGCCGTAAATCTGTGCAAAAAAGGCGTATTGAACGCAATTGGAGACACCCTGACCTCGATAGAAGACTCTGTAAAAGTAGAATGTCTGCAGAGGCAAGAATACTAATTCGCCTGCATAAAATAGGGATTCAAGTGCCCAAGATAAGACAAGTAAACCTTGAGGGGAGAACAATGATATTATCAAAACTCCCCGGTCACCCAGTAATTGATTTGTTGCGTGGAAATTGCGAGACACCTGATGGAGATGAATGGCAAAAGGAAATGCTTTTCGAAATCGGCATTATTGTTAGAAAACTACATAGAAATGGAGTGTCACATGGTGATTTATCAACAAATAATATTTTTTGGTGCCCTTCAAATGGAGCGTCATTACTTGATTTCGGCCTGTCCCGAATTACCGAGGATATTGAGCACTACGGCATTGACTTACATATTTTGCATGAAATACTCGGAGCAAGCCATCCATCAATTGAAAATGCCATGCAAATTCTATTATCGGGGTATCAATCCATTGACATTGAAGGAAAAAAACTCATAATGACTGGAGGGGGAGTATTGCCAACATGCAAGCAAATCATCAAGCGGTATGAAGATATTATTACCCGCGTAAGATATGCAGATAATTAATTCAACTCCCTCATTTTCATAATTCTCTCTCAATATGATTCAAGGAATTATTAATGGCGGGGAAAACCAAACCGAACATGTCTCCTAAAACATAAACCATAGGAAACCCATACGGGTGAATTGAGGGAATAGGCCGCCTCTGGTATACCCCCCCTTTCCAGTACTCAAGGCCTAACCCCCTCACTTTTTGAGGCCCAAATATGCTAAATAATGAAGAAATTGCTAACATGAAAGTTTGTGACATTGTAACCAAATCACCTGGTCGAGCAGGGGTATTAACCAAATTTGGACTTGATTTTTGTTGTGGAGGAGCCAAACCTCTTAATGAAACATGTGAAAAGAAAGGAATTGAAATCGCCACAGTTGTAAATGAATTACTCGATTATGATGCACGAAACGAAGGAGAATCAATTGAAAATATAGAAAACATGAGTGCGACTGAATTGTGTGACTTAATAGTTGGACGGCATCACAATTTCCTTCGAAACCACTTACAAGTCACTGGATTACACGCACAAAAAGTTGCCCGCGTACATGGTGAAGCAAATCCTACATTAGTACAAATTGCTGAGATTTTCGCTGGCCTGCGCAATGAACTAGAACCACATATGATGAAGGAAGAGAGAATCCTATTCCCATTAATCAAGCAACTTGAACATGCAACTGAACCTCTTGAAGCGCATTGTGGAAGTGTCAGAAACCCAATCCGCGCCATGTTCATGGAACATCACTCAGCAGGTGCTGCTTTAGCGAAGTTACGTGAATTAACCAATGGATATCAACCACCAAATCACGCCTGTAATACCTACCGCGCATTATTTGCAGAACTGGAAATGCTTGAGAGAGACACACATGCTCACATTCATCTTGAAAACCATGTTCTATTTGTTAAGGCACAGGAAATTGAAGCAAAATTAATGGGATTCACAACAGAATGAAAGAGTGGGCCTACGGTCAAAACCTCAAATCCATCCATTCATTTCAACCCCCCTGCAACTAAGCCTCAAGTTGGCAGGATTAAAGGTAAGTTTCTCTTGGGATAAACTATGGAGGGGAAACAAATAGTCATCTTGATTCCAACTCTGCGTAATGCTGAGCAGTTGGATGTAGTTCTCACTGCACTTTACTCACAAGATTATGGCAGCCCATCCAAGGGTGATTTTTCCATTGCATTAGTCGGGCCAACAGGAGACCCTGGTGAGGAAATAGGCAAAGCACATGGAGCGAGATGGATAGACGACGAGGGAGCGAGAAACCGCGCTGATGCTTGTAATGTCGGGATAAAGCAAGTTGATTGCGACATAATGTTATTCACAGATGATGATGTAATCCCCACAAGTGAGTGGGTTGGAAATCTAGTTCGCTGGTTTGAACGAGAGGAAGTAGGCGGAGTGGGTGGTCCAAATTTTGCCCCCGATGAAGATCCTTTTTGGGCAAAAGCGGCAGATGTCGCCTTTACTGCAAAATATGTCACTGCGGGAACAAGGTATGGGCAAGTCCCTCCTGGAGAATTGGTAGAAATAGAGCACAATCCTGGGTGCAATAGTGCATATCGCAAACATATTTTGGATGAAGTGGGTGGATTTGAACCAGGTTGTATCGGGGCAGAAGATGTGGTACTGGATGAAAAAATTCGTAAAGCGGGATATCGATTATGGTTTGACCCAACTGCGATAATGCCCCACAGGCGTCGCGTTCCAGTGAAACCATACATGCAGCAATTGCGTAATTACGGATATGTGAGGACTCTTGCCAACAAACGCTTTCCTGACCTTGCAGCATGGTCGCACTCAGCCGTTGGTCTTTTCCCTGCGCTAGTATTATCTGCAATTATTGCATTCGTTTGGGGCGCGTATAATGGCGGAATTGCATGGCCTAATTTTTGGGATATGTCACTTGAAACCACTCCACTAGAATTACCTCGCATAATTGCTCATTCAAGTGCAAGTTTAGGTATTTTGTATTTTTTATTATGTCTATTAGGAGGTGCATTAGGAAATTCACCCCATCGCAATTTTACAACAATATTAGTATCTCCAATCCTTATTTTCTTGGCTCACTGGGCATATGGTTCAGGAGTTGTAAGAGGTTGGAAACAAATCTATTTCGGTGGTGGAGCAGAAGCCGGAATGGGAATTCAACTCGACGATAAGGACCGAAGCGGACAATAATTGCACAAACCTCCTTGAGGTAAGTGTATACGAGCCTTACTTGGGGGCATCATGGTTCGAGAACTAATTCAAGCAGGGATTGCCGCCGTTAATGCTCCTGACGAACGTTCAGAAGAGGAAATTATATGGTTGACAATAAGAGGGTGGCTGGTCATTTCAAGGATTGCCACAATCATTCTAATGATATTAATTTCTGAATTTACTGAAGAATACTATATTGCTAATTTATCGGTTTCAGTTTGGGTAATCATCATCAGTATTCCGCTTTTTATCCTTCTTTCATTTTTCATTACTCTTGGCGACAGGCATTATGGAACTAATTCAAGTAAAAGAGAGGGAAAGGGAGAAATCAATAATATCGCTCAAAAGCGACCAATTATTAGGCGAAAGTAATTACTGCCCAGTAATGTCACCGGTTTGGATTGCCCATTGGGAGGCATAAACACCCT
>JABIHC010000018.1 GCA_018649825.1 Methanobacteriota archaeon | reverse complement strand
GCTGGTACAAGTCCAATATTTGTCCAATCTGTTTTGCGAGAATTTGTTTCTAGGGCAGAAGGAATTACCTTTTTTCCATTTGGAATAAGACAAACTGCATCAGAAGGGATTACAAGAGAAGAATCTTCAATTTTCTTATTTAGTTCAACTAAATCTTCACTGCTTAATGTTGAAAAGTCAACTCCATCTCCGGGATTTGGGCAACGCCCATTGATTATTATTTTCCCACCGGTCATTCCAACTCCTGGTTCTGAGGCAACATCCCCATGAATTACGATGGTGCCACCAGACATCCCTCCGCCAACTCTAGTGCCAACATCTCCACGAACGACTAGTAAACCTCCGGTCATCTGTGCACCGACATCATCTCCGGCGCCATCTCGAGCAACTAAGCGTCCGCCGCTCATTGCAAAGCCCAGTGAATTTCCAACACGACGTTCAATAGCAAGTGAGGTCCCTTGATTCCAAGCACCAAACCAATCTCCAGCTGAACCAACAAGAGTGAAAGCACCTCCAGTGCCCATTATTGCAACAGCATCTCCCAATTCTCCGAGTATCCTTACGCGACCACCCTTTGGTAGTGCAGGGCAAATACCCATTTCTCCAACTTTAGGAATTTCATCGCCGTCTCGATTCCAGCCAATCTTTATTGCACGGTCAACTTTAACTGCTTGTTCAAGCAATTTATTGATGTCGCGATTGAGTTTCAAACTTCGCCGAACATCCTCACGCATTCCGAGCACCGAATCGGCGACGGCTTATCACCCATAAACAAAACCCGCAATTATTTCCTTTTAGTGGCGTTATCCTTACCTCATTATTCACTCCGAGCCCCTCTGCCACAATTTGAGTATAGAATTGCGAACGGATTGAGAATGGATTGTGTGGGAGAGGAGTAGAGGCAAAATCTGAAGGGGGGATGGGTGGGCATGCGATGAGTATATTCATAGGCGTATTACATAGCCCAAGAACAACGAGGGTGGTGTGCATGGTCATCAAAGTAGCAATCAACGGATACGGGACAATAGGCAAACGTGTTGCTGATGCAGTTGCTGCACAAACCGATATGGAAATTATCGGAGTTACCAAAACCCGTCCATCTTTTGGTTGTGACCTTGCAGTTCGCAAAGGCTATCCGCTATATTGTACATATGATTCCGAAGAAAAAATTTCTGCTTTTGCCGATGCCGGATATGTCTGCCATGGAGGTCTTTCCGGACTCTTGGAACTTGCTGATGTAGTAATTGATTGTAGTCCTGGAAAAGTTGGTGCAGACAATAAGAAAAAGTATCAACAAGCAGGCGTAAAGTGGATTTTTCAAGGTGGGGAAAAGCATGCAATGACAGGAATGTCATACACCTCATGTGCTAATCACCATGAAAACATGAATGCTGAGGGAACTCGTGTTGTTTCATGTAATACTACGGGTTTGTCAAGAACATTAATGCCGTTGTACAACCATTGTGGTTCGCTAAAAGTTGAGTGTACAATGATTCGTCGCGCCGCCGACCCAGGTGATTCAAAGAAGGGGCCGATCAATGCAATAAAGCCCGTGCTGAAGGTGCCAAGTCATCATGGCCCCGATGTAAAAACCGTAAAGCCAGAAATAGAAATCAATAGTATGGCTGTTGCAGTACCAACTACAATAATGCATGTTCACGTGATTATTGCTACTCTTCCTGAAGGACATGGACTTACGACCGAATCAATTCTTTCAATGTGGAGGGACACACCAAGAGTTGTTCTAATGAATGGAGCCGAAACTGGAATTACCACTACTGCAGAAGTAATGGAATTTGCCAGAGATATTGGCCGAACTTGGGGAGATTTGCATGAGATTTTTGTATGGGATGATGGAGTAAAACTTGAGGGAAACACCCTTTATTATTTCCAAGCAATCCATCAAGAGTCAGATGTTATTCCCGAAAATGTTGATGCAATTCGCGCACTTATGGGTGCTGAGCAAGATTGGCGTAAAAGTGTTGCGAAAACTGACGCCGGCATAGCCGCAAGCCTCGGTTTATGAGATTGATTGCGATGAATCATGTTTCAAACATGCTTGGTGAAATATGAAATGCGTTTGCCGTACGGGCCGACCTATGGTCGGCAAGGTAAAGAACCAAATCACAAGTATCTTTTTGCTTGGATTGCTTTGCTTGATGAGTGCATCTCCAGTACTCGCACTCGGAAATAATTCAATTGAAAATTCAACCATTTCTTCTCCAACTTCAATGGCGGACTCTATTGACTCTACCACCTCCCAAGAAGTTCCTCTCGCCGATTGGCAACCACTTCATGAACCAACATTAATTTCTACACCTCTTGAAGATGGAAGTGGTCAACTCCACTCGAGATTTGGCAGTTTTGACCCAGTGTGGAATGAATTTCCTTCATCAAATACTTCTCTTGATTTTTCTCGTCCCCAGATCGATGGCCTTTGGATAGTTCAGTTGATTCGTCCTGATGCAAGGGTTTTGGAAAAATTGTGTGCTGATTTTGGTTGTGAAGTTATTGATTATGTGCCAGATAGTGCCTGGCTAGTTAGAGGAAGTTCTGCAGCATTAGAACAAATTGAAGAATCACCAGCCGTGAGGTGGGTTGGTGGAGAACCGGCTTCATGGCGTCTAGGGGAATCACTGATCACAAATTGGCTCAACCTTCCTTTGAGTTTGGACCTTGTACTTCAACCCGCATCAGATTTGGATGAAATTGACATCGCTATATTATTGGAAGATCTCCTTCGATTAAATGTGGGTGAAGTTAGTTGCGATGTGATACTTTGCCGATTGACTGAACTAAGTGCATCAAATGTGCAAGGTCAACAAGCCCAACTTTCAACTATTGCCATGGACGGGAGAATTATTTTCTCTGAGCCTCTCCTTGAATTGCGTACTTTCAATGCACAGGCAGCCGTTGATATTGGTCTTACATCTGTAATTACAAACCACAATTCTGGCTTGAATGGTTCGGGCGAAACAATTGCAATTCTTGACACCGGCCTCGACTCAGACCATATTGACTTTGGAAATCGCGTACTCTCTGTAAGGACCTCATTTTCCTATGACCAATCGGGTGATGATACCAATTCCGGACACGGAACCCACGTTGCTGGGACTCTTATTGGAGATGGCACTGGTGATTCTAGTGCTGCTGGATTTATTTCAGGTGCATTGCTGCATATGTATGCTCTTGAGTATGATATTTCGGGTTCAATTGCAAAAACCGGTTCAACCTACGATATAATGCGTGATTCAAGAATACAAGGTGCCCGCATTGGTGTAAATGCTTGGGGCACTTCAAGTGACCTTGGGCAATATAATTTAGAAAGCCGTTCCTTGGATGTTTTTGCAAATGATTATCCCGATTATATTCCTGTATTCGCAGTTGGGGAAGACCCTATGCAAGGTTCCAATGCAGTTGCCCCGCCTTCAACCGCCAAAAATGTGTTTTCCTTTGGTGCTAGTGATGGTTCAGCAGTTGCAAACTTTAGTGCTCATGGGCCCGTTCTTGATGGACGAATCAAGCCAGATTTGGTCGCCCCAGGTGTAAATATCTGTAGTACGCGTGCTGAAGAAGCCCGATATCCAGCAGGTAATGCTTGTGCAAGTGGCCTTCATGCGAATGGTGACCCGCTTTACATGAGTATCAGTGGAACAAGTCCTGCAACTGCAGTAGGTGCAGCAGGTGCGGCACTAATGCGACAATTCCTTCGTGAGGAAGCAGGTATAGTGGGCCCATCCGCTGATTTGGTAAAGGCTGCATTAATCAACGGTGCGCAAGACCTAGGTGCGGCAGATATCCCTAATCCCTCAGAAGGGTGGGGGCAAATTGATTTGGACCGTTCAATGTATCCTGCTGATGGCGCTCTTTCCACTTGGTATGATAATACAAAGACATTGGATCCAGGGTATGGATTTCTTTACAATTACGATTTAGATATGTCGCAGGGCATTGACATTACTTTAGTTTGGACCGATGCAGCAGGTTCATCTACTGCACCTCAATCACAATCTCGGATTGTCAACAATCTCAACTTACAATTAATATCGCCTGATGGTACTGTGATATACCACGGTAATAATTTTGTTTCAGGTGCATCCGTTTCCGGTGGCTCGGCGGACACAGTAAACAATGTTGAAAGAATCCACATACCTTCTGGTGTAGGTACAATAAATGGGCAATGGACCGTAAAAATTAGCCATTTGGGTGGCTCAACTCAGCAATTTGCAATAGTTGTCACTGGTAATGGAACTTCAACTCCGGGAACAGATTTAGCAGTAATATCAGAAAGCATTTGGCTTTCTCAATCAGTTCCTTTGGTAAATGATGAAATTTCGTTGCGCCTCTCTTGGGTTAACCAAGCACCGGTTAGCGCATCCAGTTACCGTGTTTTGTTGGAAGATTTGACAACTTCTGATGTACTTCTCAACCAAACAAAGACCGGAGGACTTGATGGTGGGAAAATTGAGTCTGTTTCTATTTATCATACATTCACTCAAACCGGTGAGCATCATTTGAGACTAACACTTGATGCTGATGACGACATCAATGAGATAAATGATGCTAATTCAGGTGTAGACAATAATATTGGCGACCTAATAGTAAATGTGAGTGCCATGGGTTTGAGAATAATACCGCTGATGAGTGATGGTTCTGAGCCTTCAACTCCGAGTGAAAATTCCCAAGCATCTCTAATTGATTTCAATGCTTCTGCGATTGAATCGATAGCCATTCCGTTTAAATTGCGCCATGAGGGTACTTTGCAAGAAAATGTGACACTATCTGTATCATCCATTCAGGAAATAGACCCCGCTAATCCATTTAGGTTACTTTCACCTGAAGATTCGTGGTCACGTTCACTAAATGTTTCCTCCACAATTTCCATGCCTGCTGCCGGAGAGGTGGGGGATAACGAACTGATTACACTAACAGTTACTGATGATGATTCTGATTTAAGTGGCTCTCAGCCAAGATTTGCTCGTGAGGGTAGATTCGTAGTTGATATTACTGCGAGGTATCAAATTCAGCCAACTGTTAGTCACTCATTGCGGTACACAATTGATGTTGGCCGTGTTGACAATGTTTTGGTAGTTTCAGCAGGAACTGGGAATTTGGTTGCTGAACCTGGCCAAGTTGCATTTTATTCCATTTCAGTAATGAATATTGGTAATGCTGTTTCGCAATACAACATTGCGTGCCAAAGCACAAATGGATGGCCAGTTGAAGTAGGACCTTCCAACTCAGCAAGTATTGAGTTTGAGCCCTTGGATATTTTGGAGTATCTGCCCATGCAAGTACGACTTATGGTGCCCCCTGTGGTAAGTGGTTCACCAGCGGCCGGAACAACTGATGAAGTGTCCTGTACTGTGACCAGTACCTCAGATCCATTATTCTCTCATGTGGAAACTGCCACAATTACTGTTGCAGAATTAAAATCATTTAACACCCAATTATTTGATTTAGGCGGCAATCCAATTGGACCACAAGCTACGGCAAATCCCTTGATGGTCAACAGTGGGGATTTCTCAAATCTAAGTTTGGAAATTTCAAATGATGGTAACATAGCGATACCACTCAATGTAAAGTTACAAGCAGCAGACCCCACATGGCCAATGGAAGTCAGTTATAACGGCACTTCGCATGCACAAACCATTGACATTACTATTGAAGCCGGAGAAACTGCGAATGTTAAGTTGGCTGCCGGAATCCCTATGACTGCACCTGATGGCGCAGAGAATAATTTCACTCTAACCACCAAACTCAATTTGCAAGGAACCAATGTGTTCATTACAAATGGAAGTATGTTCAAAGTCGGAAAATTGTTGGCTCTTGAATTGAATCAAATCAATGATGAGAATGATGCAGTGCAAGTGGTATTAGGTGGATGGTCTAATCATATATTAAATATTGAAAATATAGGAAATGCCCCCCTTTCACTTGAATGGGCCATTGCCGAAGGGCCAGAGGGGTGGGATGTAGGTCTTGATTCCCCTCCATTATCTCTTGAGCAATTGGGCTCTTCTTCAGTGAATGTTGGTGTTTTTGCACCCAATGGTACAGAAGCTGGAATGTTCCCTGAGACACTAAAAATCAGGGTCAATGGAACATATGGTTCAGAATATGTTGAAGCGACAATTGATCTACAATTATTCATCAAACAAACCGCTGCATTTACCTTAACTACTTCGAACACTTCAGAACTTCAAGATATGGTGCGTGAAGAATCGAGTACAATTGAAATAACGGTACATAATGTTGGCAATACAATTGGCTCAGGTACAGTGTTTGCTCAGATTGTTGATGGTTCTGGTAATGTTGATTCTAATTGGGTGGTAACTTCTTCAAATGATTTCTCAGATTTGGCAGATGGTGCTGTAACCTCAATGGATTTTACCATCGAGGCGAAAGATGATGCCGGCTCAGGTATTCGTTACTTACAACTGAGCATTGTTGCTGATGATGCCTCTGGTTCAGAAGAATGGGTTTCTGAAACGCTTGAAATTGGCATCACTGCTGAAACTGGAAAACAAAGTGGTGGGCTTTTCGGAGGTTTGCCTACCTGGGCTGTCGGCATTATTGTTGGAGTAGTAACAATAAGTGGAATTCTTGCAGTCCTCAAATTGCGCTCAAGTGTTGAAATACTGAATGAGGGTGAAACGCTGGTTGCCCCCGGTGTACACACTAGCCAAGATAATATTTCTCAACGCCGTTCAGAGGCCTTAATGGAAGATGTACATGATGAGAAGGACTTAGTTTCAGGCGAGGTAAGTTATGAAGAAATTCAAGCCGCCTTGGTGAAAAGTATGAGCGATTCAATCGCCGCGCCAAATCCCGCTGGACTCCCTCCTCCTGCCGGCTTGCCTCCACTTCCTAGTGCCTTGCCTGCCGGCCTTCCTCCACTACCTGGTGCCTTACCCAAAGGTTTACCGCCCCTCCCTAATGCCTTACCCTCTGGTTTACCACCACTTCCTTCATCGCAACCTGTGCCGGCTCCACACCTTGCATCATCTCAAGCACCTGCTCCAACTGCTGCCCCTTCCTCGGCTTCATTCACCCAACCAAATGCAGTTCCTTCTGTAGGATTGCCCAATGCCGGCCCACCTTTGCCCGCCGAAGGTTTGCCAGTTGGTTGGACACAGGAACAATGGGTTCATTACGGCGCCGAATGGCTAAAAGGCAGAGAATAATCTCCAGCACTCTATTTCCTTCATAGAGTATATAATTCACTGGAATGTGGAAATCTATGGGTTTTAGTTTCAACAAATACTCCCGTTAGGTTCAATGCCTTCATACTGCACGCGAGTAATATGAGCAGCATTGTTCTATTCGGCCCGCCTGGCGCGGGAAAGGGAACGCAAGCAACAGCAATTACCAATTTAACTGGCTTGCCTCAAGTAAGTACAGGCGATATGCTACGTGCCGCCCTAGCAGCAGGAACTGATTTGGGCCTCAAAGCAAAGGCTTTCATGGATGCAGGGCAACTAGTGCCGGATGAAGTGATTATTGGCTTAGTAAAAGAAAGGGTCAAGGAAGATGATGCAGTAAATGGAGTACTCCTTGATGGCTTCCCAAGAACTATTGCTCAGGCAGAGGCCCTAGCAAATTTCGAAGAAATAGATATGGTTATTTCAATTGAAGTTCCCGATGAAAAAATCATCTCACGAATATGTGGTCGTTACTCCTGCTCAGGTTGTGGTGCAGTTTACCATGAGATTTTCAACCCCACCAAAGTTTCTGAGACTTGTGATGGCTGTGGCTCCACTGATATGAAAAGACGAGCCGATGATAATGAAAATACCGTTCGTTCACGCCTAGATGCATACCACTCACAAACATCCCCTCTGGCAAAATGGTATGGGAAAAGGGGCATATTATTCCCTGTCAATGGTAACCAAGATATTTCTCTTGTCGGGGCGGAAATATTGGAATTAATCAATTCCCGTTGAGGTGTTTTTTGTGGGTATACCTCGTAGATTGCGTAAGAAAAAAGCGCATCAGCGAAAGCAAAGAGCAATAGCTGCCCAATCCCGTTTGGGCACAATTCTTGCTCAGCCACAATTATTTGAAGATATTCTCATCAAATCAGTATCTCGAGACATTTGGCGTCTAAGTACAAGGCATCAACTCGGCCTGCCAAGTGAGATAAAGCACTGGATTTGCCGACATTGCAACACCCTCATAAGGCCAGGTGTGAGCGCAAGAATAAGAATTAGAAATGGGATTAGAATCATTACTTGCGAATGCGGGAAAGTAAGGCGCTTTCCTCTAAGTAGGTTGAATAAATAAGGAGGAATTATTATCGGTAACATACCACAACACATTAATCAATTAGCAAAGGATTCTAATTTCAAACCGAGCATACGTATTGGTAAAGCAGGACTTGGCGAGTCACTTTATTCTGAAATAAGAGACCAATTAGCAGCAAAAAACATCGTCAAAATCAAGATTAATCGTGGATTATTTGAGCGTTCTGACCGAGCATTGATCTGGCAAGAAATTTGCCAGCAAACTGATTCAATACTTGTCTTAGCCCGAGGTAATGTTGGAGTTCTGTGGAAAAATTAGTCGTTAATGAGTGACTTGGAGACAGGTCAAATTATTTTACGCTAGAGGACAATGTGCAGGGAATTGGATTTGCTCATTTGTCAAAGTTGACTAGTGATTTGACTAATCAACAATAAATGAACAGATACTACTCGCAATAATTTTTTACTGGATTAGACGAGTGTTGAATGTCAACTGCAACAATCATCGCACCGCTTGCAACTAATTCACTCCAAACACTCAAGAGATTAACCTGCACCGCATAGTATATGCAACGAGTCAAACTCGGCCTCGGTTCGGCCAAACCAATTGCCTTGACTCTCCTAATGGGTTGCATGGGGCTATTATTCCTCAACCCTTCTTCCGCAAGTGGAGGTGGGGGTGCACTCCTTTCAGTCCATATTCGTAGCGGTGTCGAAACCCAAGCTGTGATTGTTGGCTTAGGAATATTATTTGCCGTTTATGCAATGATTGTTTTTGAGTGGGTGCATCGAACTCTGGCAGCAGGAATTGGCGGATTAGTTGCAGTTTTCGCCCTCCAATTATATTCAGTTGACCCAATTAGTTTACCCCAAGTCGCAACAATGGTTGATTGGAATACTATTGGCCTATTATTGGGGATGATGATAATGGTGGGTGTGCTTTCTAGAACCGGTGTGTTTGAGTGGTTAGCAGTCAAGGCTTTTGCTATGTCTAAGGGGAACGTGTGGGGCTTAACTGTAATTCTTTGTACAGTTACAGCAGTTCTCTCGGCTTTCTTGGATAATGTTACAACAATGCTATTATTGACTCCCGTCACCATTCAATTAGCAAGGGTTTTGGATATCAAACCAATTCCACTCCTTATTGCCGAAGTAATGTTTTCCAATATTGGCGGCACTGCGACATTAATTGGTGATCCTCCAAATATCATTATTGGAAATCAAATGTCTGAGGCAAGCCTTGCCACAAACTATCCGGAATTGGCAAGTCAGGCCGTTGGTTTCAATGATTTTATTATTAACTTGGCACCTGGTGTTCTTCTTACTGTTGTACCTACTTTCATGCTTTTGCGTTGGTTATATCGCGAGGAATTGGGTGGGTGGAGAGACCGAGACATCAAGGATTTGGAAGAGCAATATGCAATAAAGGATTTTAGTTTACTAAAGCGCAGTGGTGCAGTATTGGGATTAGTAATTATTGGTTTCTTTAGTCATGCCATCACTCACATCAATGTCACTTGGATAGCACTTGGCGGAGCAACATTGATGCTATTAGTCACTTCAAGGCACGAATTAGAAGACGCACTTGAACAAGTTGAATGGACCACTTTACTTTTCTTCGCCGGATTGTTCGTATTGGTGCATTCCCTTGATTACATGGGGGTCATTTCCTTCATCGGTGACAAAGTTGCAAGTACAATTGCGATGATTCCATCCGGCGATGATGGTACCTTGCGACTTGCCGGTGCATTAATACTCATTCTTTGGGTCAGCGCAATAGTCTCAGCATTTATTGACAATATCCCATATACAGCCACGATGGTTCCAGTAATTGCAAGTTTAGCCTTAGATGCAGATCTAGGATTGGAATTAGGACCTCTTGTTTGGGCATTGGCATTTGGTGCATGTCTAGGAGGAAATGGAACTTTAATCGGTGCGTCAGCAAATGTGGTAACTGCAGGTCTTTCTGAGGAGGCAGGATATCCAATTTCATTCAATGAATTTTTCATTGCCGGATTTCCGGTTATGATTCTTACAACCGCAATAGTCACCATCTATGTCATCTTAGTTTACGTGATGGAATTTGAAATTTGGATGATTTTGATAGCATCCATTATCATGATTGCTGCTGAAATAATGTGGGAGAGAAGACCCGGTGTAAACCGCTGGTTCCCGGACGAAGACTTGGCTAATTCAGATATTGAATCCGAGTGATACCAAAGCACCTTATTTTCTGTAGTAATAATTGCACGCTCAACCGAATGGGTGATATGTGTGGCCTTTGCCTCATGGGTTGAGTTCAATGCAAGAGTGCAGGGTGTGCGGCTTACTTTTCCTCGACAGCGTTAGTTGTCCAGGGTGCGGTAGTAGAAGCAATCTTGTTCTTGATGCGAAAGGTGAGGGTATTCAAACAGTTTTGAAAAGAGGGGGTATTCCTGGTTTAGATCGCTTTGAAGAGAGCATGGCTGAAATAATCTCCGATGGAGATGATTCCTTTGCTCCTGATAGTGATAATATTGCGACCTCCTTGCCTTTTGGTCTTGGCGGAGTAAGCGCACGCCCTGAGTCAACCCTCCCTTTTGGAATAGGCAGCAATCCACAGATGGGTTTTGAATATGAGCCATTACAATTTGAGGATATTGACGAAACTAATGGCTCAGATGCGGATGTTGTCGCCAATAGTGAAGATGATGACGCTATTTCTGAGCCACCCCACGACGAACCCTCTAGCACAGATTCACCTGCCACGCCATCTCCCTCTCCACAAAGTTCTCCAGTAAAGGTTGAGGCTACAATAGTCGCACCTCAAGCAAGCGAACCAGAAACTCCTTCAAAACCAACAAAGGTATTGGCGGTACCAATACCTCAATCTCCTCAAGAGGGCCATACCACTTCCTCGGCACCAGTAAGTGCAACTCCAGAAGCATTGAATCTTCCCGCTCCTGCCGATGAGGAAATAAGCACTCCAATGCATGAAGACTCTGATGTAGTTATTCATGATTTTTCGCAAGATTCCATGTTCACCGAGATGGTCGTTAATTTGGATGATCTCGCCGAGCCAGTATCTGCATCTCAAGTTTTCAACCCTGAAGGAAATGATGATGAAGGACGAGATCCACAAATTTTTCCTTCTCGAGCAATGCTAGTCAATACTGAAGGCAATCCACAACTGTCCGAACTTGTCACACAGGGATTCAATGCAATGAGTGAAGCAAATTGGCAAGTAGCAACAAAGACATTTCAAACGATTGTAAAATCACAACCACAAAATCCTGCTGCAATGAATAACTATGGTGTTGCAATGCTGCAACGGGCAGTTGCAACTGTAAATGAGCAGGACCCATTTGGAATACTTTCTGGAGTTGATTCCCATTTTGAGGGGGCCATCATGGCTCTACGCCAGGCAGCAAAGATTGATTCTACTGAAACAGATGTGTTGTTCAACCTTGCGAGTGCTCTATGTTCCTCGGGCCGTTTTGATAAAGCAGTACGAATATTTGACGTATATCTTGATCGTTCGGGTGAAAGAGCTGACGGCTATAATGGCAAGGCAGTTGCACTAATCGGCTTAGGGCAACATAATGAGGCATTAATTGCATTGCGCAAGGCCCAAAGTATTGATCCCGATAACCCAATAATCAACGCAAATCTTTCTCGTATTAGTGCATGAGTTTGCCGATATCAATTGGATTACAAGGTTTCATCTGCCAATTTTTTTGCTCTCGGCGGAGCGAGGGTTACCGGAAAAGCAATTATTGCCAGCAAAATAAATTCCGTGGATATTTTTGAAGAAGCAATCTCCATTTAATAAATAAAAAGAATAGTTTTGAATCGGAAAGCCCTCAAATTGGGATTGAAAACCGGCGTCAAATAGAAAAAAACGCATCACTGAATAACAAGACACACAATTGTACAATTTCCAAGTGCAAAAAGTGGAGTCTGAACTGTGGCTCTAAACAAGGCAAATTTTTTGCACAATAACATATCATTACCCGCGTATTGAGTCCCTATCAAGGTGCAAAACAATTCTACGCAAAGCGGTGCGATTATATAGAGGAGGTATGTCGGCGGGATGCTCAAGTGCACTCGGTCATACGGATTGACTGGGGAAGTGGTGGAGGAAGAATGCCCCTAGGGGAGGCATTCATCCAGAGAAACCGTAGAGGTTAGCCTGGACACCAGAGGTTGCACGCCAGGGAGCGTGCGGGGCATGTTGATGCTACAACCTATCTAGAGGATGGCTCGGCTCGAGTGCCGATGAAGGTCGTGACAAGCTGCGATAAGCTACGGCGAGACGCATGAATGTCTGAGAACCGTAGATGGCCGAATGGGACCTCCTGACTCTTCGGAGTCATTCGCATTAGCGAAAGGGAACCCCCCGAATTGAAGCATCTTAGTAGGGGGAGGAAAAGAAATCAAAGAGATTCCGTTAGTAGTGGCGAACGAACACGGAACAGAGCAAACCGAATCCTGACTAGAAATTGAAGGAGATGTGGTTGTCAGTCTATCGTCTAAGTCAAAGAAGGTGAAGTTACCTGGAACGGTACAGCCAAAGAGGGTGAAAGTCCCGTAACCGCATTTGATATGACCACGTGACTGTCAAAGAGTAGTGTGCGTCGGATATCGCGCATGAATATGGGAGGCATAAACTTCCAACTCTAAATACAACTCGAGACCGATAGTTTACAAGTAGCGTGAGCGAAAGCTGAAAAGTATCCTTAGCGGGATGTGAAAAGAACCTGAAACTAGATAGGTACAGGCTGATAGGGCGTGAAAGCGAAGATATGAGCAGCGTCCTATCGTGCGTTTAGAAAAATGCCCCTGGGAGTCTTGATCATTGGCGAGGTTAAGGAGTTGATCTCCGAAGCCGAAGGGAAACCGACAAGTCCGCAGTCGTAAGACGAGGGACGGGGTGTGCTCGCCCGAAGTCAATGGTGGAGAACCTGAAGCCCACCGATCTATGCCTGGCCAGATTGAAGCCCGACGAAAGTTGGGTGGAGGATCGAACCGTTGCTGATCTGCAAATCGCTCGGATGAGCTGGGTATAGGGGTGAAAGTCCAATCGAGGTGGGCAATAGCAGGTTCCGCGCGAAACTACTCGTAGGTAGACGTCCGTGGAGGTTGAATGCGTTGTAGAGCACTGATTGTGTGTTTAGGGGGAGCGATCCCTCGGCATGCCGCCAAACTCCGAATATGCATTCGCCGTAGATACGGGCAGTGAGTGACGGTGGGTAAGCTACCGTTACATAAGGTGAACAAACCAGCCTAACGTTAAGGTCCCAAAATTCCGATCAAGTGTCACAGACAAACCGTGTCCGTGGTCGAAAACAACTAGAAGGTGGGCTTAGAAGCAGCCATCCTTGAAAGAGTTCGTAACAGATCACTAGTCTAGCTTGCGGGCCGGGAAAAGGGACGGGGCTCAAATCGGATACCGAGACGTTAGTCCATTGAAAAATGATGAGGTAGCGCGGCGACGTGTATGGGTGGAAGCAAGGTTTTGAGATCTTGTGGACCGTATACGTATGAGAATCTAGGGAAGAGTAGCAGCACAGAGTGGTGAGAATCCGCTCCGCCGAAGGGGCCAGGGTTCCTCGGCACTGTTTATCAGCCGAGGGTTAGCCGATCCTAAGGTCATTCTTAACCGAGATGATCGAAAGGGAATTGCGTTAATATTCGTAAGCCATCCAACAATAATGGTGACAGCTTGGGCTAGTCTATCGCGTCATATGTCAGGCGCGCGAAGCGTCTATAATCAACCGGAGAACTGTTACAGTGAGAAAGTTGAGAAGTCGTGAGTGAAATATTAGACGAGGCCCGGGTTCCATGAAAAGCCGTTGGAATGATCGTACCAAGAACCGAAACAGGTGCCCCTGGGTGAGTAACCTAAGGTGTATCGGGTAAAAATATCGCGAGGGAACTCGGCAAAATAGCTCCGTAACTTCGGGAGAAGGAGTGCCAGCTTTGAGAGAAGCTGGTCGCAGTGACAAGGGAGCTCCGACTGTTTAATAAAAACATAGCCGACTGCCAGTTCGAAAGGATGTGTATAGTCGGTGAATCCTGCTCAGTGCTGGTATCTGAAATTGGGGTTCAACCCAACGAAGGACCAGTAAACAGCGGGGGTAACTATGACCCTCTTAAGGTAACGTAATACCTTGCCGCTTAATTGGCGGCTTGCATGAATGGTCCAACGAGGGCTCCACTGTCCCCGCGATATGTCCGGCGAAATTGACTTTACTGGCGCACAGTCCAGTACCTTCAACCCGCAAGCGAAGACCCCATAGAGCTTTACTGCAGCCTGTCGTTGTGTAGTCGCTTTCCTTGTACTGTATAGGAGGGAGACTTTGATCCCTAGGACGCCAGTCTTAGGTGTAGTCGACCATAGAGATACCTCCCTTGGAGAGTAACTACACTCACTCTTAATGAGAACACCGATTGGTGGGCAGTTTGGGTGGGGCGCCACGCGCTCGAAAAAATAACAAGCGTGCCCAAAGGCCAGCTCAGGTGGTTCAGTACTCCACCGTTGACTGTAAGGGGAAAAGCTGGCTTGACGTGGATCGGCACAATAACGATCGACGATGTGAAAGCAGGGCCTAACGAACCTACCAGCCTCATTTGTGGGGGCGGTAGATAACAGAAAAGTTACCTTGGGGATAATTGAGTTGTCACCAGCAAGAGCTCACATCGACCTGGTGGCTTGCTACTTCGATGTCGTCTCTTCCTATCCTGGGTCTGCAGCAGGACCCAAGGGTGGGGTTGTTCGCCCATTAAAAGGGATCGTGAGATGGGTTTAGACCGTCGTGAGACAGGTTTGTTGCTTGGTGGT
>JABIHC010000132.1 GCA_018649825.1 Methanobacteriota archaeon | reverse complement strand
GGGGCTCTTTGAATCCTAATCTTCCATTCTATGTATCATCAATTTGTTTATTGCGAGTATTGGCCTTGAACGCAGCAAAAACCTCACTCTGACTCTTGAATGACGCTATGTTTTTGCGGTTTGGCAGCAGGGAAGAATTTATCTAACCACTTTGGAGACCACCAATTCCACTTGCCCATCAACCGCATTGTTGCAGGAACGACGAGAGCTCGAACGACGGTTGCATCAAGCAGGATAGCCAATGCAAGGCCGAGTCCGATTTGCTTTAAAATAATGATTGATGAGAGTCCAAATGCACTGAAAACTACCACCATGATGGCCGCTGCTCCAGTAATGAGTCTGCCCGTCTTCTGAAGACCGTTAGCTACTGCAAGGGTGTTGTCACCAGTTCGCTCCCATTCTTCGTGAATTCGTGAAAGCATCAGGACTTCGTAATCCATAGATAACCCGAACACAATACAGAACATTATGACAGGATTAGTTGCTTCAATCGGTTGTGGTGTAAAGTTAAGTAAATCAGCACCATATCCCCATTGGAACACAAACACGAGCATACCAAAAGAGGCGGAGATGGACAAGATGTTCATCACGATAGCCTTGATTGGAATCACGACGCTACGGACTTGGATGAAGATCAAGACAATCGTTGCGATAAGGATGAAGGCCAAGGCAATTGGAAGGTTATCCTGAATGGCCCACAAGGTGTCGAGGCTATAGGCTGCGAAGCCGGCAACCTTGAGCGATGAATCCTCGCCAGTGATTAGTGTTGTAGTAAAATCATCCCGACCTTCACGCAGATCAGCGACGAATTCGTGGCTTTCAACACTAGTGCTGGGCCCATCGATAGCGAACACAACATAAGTGACATCACCAGCAACAAATTGTTCTCTAAGATATTCTCTAGTTATGTTTTGTTCAAATGAGAGGTTTTCAGGGGGCGTCGCCCAATACTGAACAACTGTTGATTCATTCATGCCCATTTGCGGCAAGGCATAACCGAATGCTTCAGTGATGCGCTCATCGTCAATTTGAGCAACCATCCACCGATGCATTGTTCGAAGGTTAGTTTCATTGAGAGGGTCTGTTCCATCGAAATCGATCACTACAAGAGCTGCATTGGAGGTGCTCTTTGGCCAAATTTCGTCAATTTGGTCGAGGCCCATACGAGACTCGTCGTCAGGAGGTAACGCATCGCGGTTGGCAAGCGAGAACTCAGCATGGAAGAAGGGGAGGCCTGCGCCAAGAAGAATTATCAGCGTAGGGATGAGTACTGCCCATGGCCGATCCATTACGGTGTTTGCGATTCGTGCCCAAACACCATCTTCGTCATCATTGTTTTCAATGCTGAATGAAAAGGGAAGTTTCCATCCTGAATTGATCTTTGGACCAAGTATAGCAAGGGCTGCTGGAAGTACGATTAGGGAGAAAACCATGGCTATGGTGACGGCCAACGTTCCGCCAATACCTAAACTTGGAAGACTCGTGTTCGTAAAGAATAACATTCCCATGAGCCCGATAGCAACGGTGATGCCGCTAAAGAATACCGCCTTTCCTGCTGTGGCAACACTCATCGCAGTGGCTGTGCGAATATCATCTGGGTTGCGCTCCATTTCTTCCCTAAACCGGTTCACAAGGAATAATGAATAATCTATAGAAACACCTATTCCGATTAAGGAAATAATGTTCACGGCGTATTGCGTCACATCGGTGACATTGGATAACCAAATGGTTACACCCATTGCAGAAAGCACGGTTAGAATACCAACTCCTACAGGAAGAAGCGCAGCAAGCAATGTTCCGAATACTATAGCCAAAATGATTAGGGAAAGCGGCCCAGAAACAATTTCTGCTTTGACCAAATCCTCCTCAATTCGATGGTCAAAGGTGTATTCAATCGCCATACCATCTGTTCGCCACAAATTGAAGTCATCGCTCATCTCAATCGTATCGGCGTATTCGCCATAGAGTACTTTTGCGTCTTTACGCGACAAATTCATCACAACTCGGTTCTGAGCCCAAAAGCCATCTTCTCTTTCAGATATCACCTCACGGCGTTCATCGCCCTCAAATTCCCATGAATATTCTATCGTAACATCCGGTAGGGCCGCAAACATAGCAAGTGCATCGATTACCTCTTGTTGCCAAGCCTCCGATGTGTCGTTAAGCGTCGAATGGTGTACCAACAGAACGAAACCATGAGAACCGCCCACATTCCCTTCACCAAAGGCGTCGTTTTTGATGGCAAGAGCGTCTAGGGATTCCATATCACCTTCACCCCAAGCCTCGGCCCAATCAGGCCCCAAGCCGATTAGAGAAGCCATGGCAAAACAGGCCAAAATCCCCAATGCAAGGACTTTTTTTCTGTGGTCGTGAGTGAATCCACCCATCTTGAAAAAGAAACGATCTTCGAATAATGAGGAGTCGGCCCTCAATCCCATACAATCGGGGGGATAAAATCTCTATATGAAAGAATGTTTTTCGGCCCTCTGTTTACGAAGCGTATCAATTACACTATCTCGGTGAGACATAATGTTTACAGGAGTTCGCAGTATGCTCTATTCGTCGCAAGCCATGTGAAACCCGTCGTTTCAGAAGTGATAATTATTCCTCCATATCTATTACTTTCGTATCATTGATTCATAAACTAAAAACTTTGTGGACACTTCATGCCAGAACCACTTCCTGATTTTGGCAACATTCATTTTGCCGGAAAATTGCGACCTTCTCAAGAAGCTGCAAGTAAGGTGATAATCCCCCAATTAAGCAACAATGGAGCCCGACTACATATTGTAGCCCCCCCTGGTTCAGGAAAGACTATTCTTGGACTATATGTATGGGCGGATTTGGTAAAGAAGCCGGCGCTTGTCCTATCTCCCAATTCTGCTATTCAAGCGCAATGGGCCGCCAGAACTTCGCTATTTGATTTAGATGGAAAGGATGATTATATCAGCACTGATCCCAAAAATCCAGGATTGCTTACCTCCCTCACCTATCAATCAATTACAGCACCGGGCAAAGGTGGTGAAGATATTGAAAAACAAGCACTAATGGCTTGGTCTGAAAAGTTGATTAGCGAGGGAGAGGCCCATGATTATGAGTCTTGTGAGGCATGGCAACGCGACCTCAAAGAAAGAAATCCTGATTATTATGATACAAGGTTGGGCACATACCGTAAGAAAGTTCGAGACATTGTTGCAAAGCAAGGAAATGCACTATCGATATTGGGGGAAAGCGCTAAGGAAAATCTCGAAAGACTGAAAGGAATCGGAATCGGTCTAATCATTTTGGATGAATGTCACCACCTAATGCATCATTGGGGTCGAATACTAGCCGAAGTAAAGGAACTATTTGGAAACCCAATTGTTCTAGGATTAACGGCCACCCCTCCTGTGCCAGAGGATTTTGATGTTGATGATGCTGAACGCTATGAGGAGTTTTTCGGGCCCGTAGATTACGAAGTTCCAGTTCCTGCACTAGTTCGCGAAGCAAATCTAGCACCTTACCAAGATTTATGCTACTTTGTTAGACCTGATGCAAAGGAATTGCAATATATTGCAGGAGTTGATTCGGAGTTTGAAGATTTACTAAGTGAATTACGTCGAAAAGATATTTCTAAAGGTCCAAATCGAGTATTAGATTTAGATAGTTGGATATTTCAATCATTGGTCGAAAGAAAGTCACCTGGTGGAGGGACAATGGATTGGAAAGAATTCTATCGGAAAAATCCAGCGTTTGCTGATAATGCAAGACGATTTTTACAATCTACTAACAATCAATTACCTTCAGATGTCCCAAATATCCCAATGGATTCAAATGATGAATCATGGACTAGAATTAGTATGCTTAGAACTGTATTGGATAGATATGTTAGACATGGTTTGAGACGTTCTAAAGACCCTAAAGACCACGAATTATCAGAGTCAGTAGTGTCTCGCTTACGATTATTGGGAATTCAAATAACTGAAACTGGTTCAAGGCCATGCGCCTCACCAGTAGGTCGAGTAATGGCATATTCTTCTTCAAAGATTGCAGCATTAAACCGGATATTTTCTACTGAAATAAATACGCTTGGAGAAAAGATAAGAGCAGTAATTGTTACTGACTTCGAAAAGACATCTGCAACTACATTAGTCGAAGGTATTCTGGATGATGAAGCGGGAGGAGCAATTGCAGTATTCCGTTCCATGGTATCTCATCCCGAAGGTGATTCACTTGATCCAATTCTAATGACTGGAAGTACTGTATTAGTTGATGATGATTTGTTTGAACGTTTCATGTCGCGAGCAAGAATTTGGATTTCTGATAACGAAGTTGACATCAAATTGGAGGACCATATTCATCAAGGGTTTCATGAAATTCACGGCAAGGGAAAGGACTGGGCGCCCCGTTATTACTCGTTAATGATAACCGAATTTTTCCAAGAAGGATTAACAAAATGTTTGATAGGAACACGAGGGCTGCTTGGTGAAGGTTGGGATGCATCTAGAATCAATGTACTAGTGGATTTGACTACTGTGACTACAAGTATGAGTATCAACCAATTACGCGGGCGCTCTATTAGGCTAGATTCAACATGGACAGGTAAAGTTGCTAACAATTGGGATATAGTTTGCTTAGCCGAGGAATTTACTAAAGGATTTGATGACTATGATAGGTTCAAAAGAAAACACAAACAATTGTATGGGGTTTGTGATGATGGAACTATCGAGAAAGGAGTAGGTCACGTTCATGCTGCATTTAACGATGCTAAACCAGAAGGTGTAAACGAAGGAATGGCTTTGTTTAATGAGGAGATGCTGAAAAGGGCATCAAATAGACCACATATCAGGGATCTATGGGGAATAGGATTACCATTTGATGTTGAATCTAGTTCTGCAGTAGAGGCGAAAATGGGCTCCTGTTTCTCAGGAGGGTTCAAGTTTGGAGTCAATAGAAAACCATGGACAGATGAATCATTAATGCTTGAGATATCAAAGGTTATTGTTGATACACTGATAGAACTTGGAGAAATTGAAAGAGATTGTAGGGCTGCTGGCGGAAGTAGAGGAGGAGGGTGGTTGAGGTTTCATCTCGAACATGCGACTGAAGAAGAAGCGGCAATATTTACTAAAAGCCTTGAAGAAATACTTGGCCCGCTAAATAATCCAAGATACATCATCAGTAGACCTGCGATGCATATGCGAGATACTTGGCTATCAACATTATTGCCAGAAATTGTTGGCAAATTTTTGAAAAAGACCGTTCTTAGTGTCCAAATGTATCACATGGTTCCATCAATTGCTGCTAATACAAAGGAGCGTGCTGAAATTTTCCTGAAGCACTGGAATTATTACATTGGAAAAAGTGAAATTACCTATTGCCGAAGCGATGATGGAAAGCAATATGTTGAGGATATTCTCAATAATAATATGGGCCCAAGAAACAACATCCACCGAAAAGAAGTCTATCTCTGATTGATGGATCAGTAAAAAATCACTTCACACAATTTGCAAAGGATTGCTATTGAAATTGCCTGTAAAAGGACCCTCTATTGAAAATATAGGTTGATATCGGGAGAATT
>JABIHC010000070.1 GCA_018649825.1 Methanobacteriota archaeon | reverse complement strand
CTATCCTCGGTTATTCGATATTTACCTGTTGGGTGAGGGAGGGTTTTGACATGACTTAGATCAACTCCCGCCGAGAGAGCATCTCGGCGGATACGCTTTGCAGCGGGGTCATCGCCAAGTGCCGAAATCCAACTTACTTTTCGCCCAAGCATTGCTAAACTTACAGCGGTGTTCAGTTCTGAACCCCCTGGTGTCGTAATGCTTCCAAGTCCACCCGATGCCTGCCTAAGCATCGCTTCTCCGAGGCAGATTACTTCCATTTAATCCCCCTCACAAAATAGTCGGGTGGGTATCTCCTCATGACAATTACCTGTGTCTATGGATTCAATATTTCCCTCGTATAATGTGTAGAACTCTGTGAGTAGCATTTTGTAAGATGGAATGAATTAGTATTCAATCATCAAGTTTGAATCTCAATAATGCAACTGCGCTGCCAAATGCTTCGAGTTGGGCTCCGGCATCGTGCTCGGTTGAGCATTGAATCCAATTTGCTCGGATTGCATCCAACTGGTCAAGGTAAGATTGCCAAGGCTTTCCGGCAATTCTTGCATCCTCATCTCGTAACAGGTCAGCGGTAATGAGAAGAGTTTCAATGGCACCCATCTCAAGAGCAGTTATGAGTTCTGCCTCACCATAGGCAACTGCTCCGTCTGTTGCAATTCGCCGCCATGCATCTTCCAATAATTTCACTTCTTTGACAAGGGCATAATCACACAAAATATTGTCAGCCAATCCTTCCCTAAGCACTTCATTTGCCGAAGAGCGCCCGCCAATTGTGGTGGCGACAGAAGTGATTTGCCGAGTTGCACCTTCATCCCTCATCATTTGCATTAACTGGTCTCGTGCCATTCCAGGCCCAGATAGAATCAATGGAGTTCCTTCGGACAATTGCATTTCCATATCTTTGCCAATGTTTCGCAAAAAAGTAGTTCTAACATCGGTATTCGCTGAGCCAGTGTATTTGCCTCCACCTCGCATAGTCCATGCCGCTACATCTCGCATACCGTGTTGTGATAATTCATAGAGTGCAACTTCATCATTTTCTACAGCAGCAATTGCAACTCGTGGTTTGCCCCCAGACTTTACCGCCTCTTTGAGCAATTTCACATCTGGGCTTGGGAACCCAGCAGGGCAAGAGATTTCCACTTCATCTCCAAAGTTGACAAGATGAGTATGATGGCTTCCTTTGTCTATCTTCGCTTCGCTAATGACACCATGTACCCGTAAAATATCGGAAAAAGTTTGGTATTCAGTAGATTCAACATGAAGTTGAATCCACATTTTTTTCCTTTCAGCGGCCTTGGCTCTACCGCCTTCAACGCCCCCGGTAGTTTGGTCACGACGCTCACCGAGCATTGCGAATAGCCTACCCTTTCCAACCAGACGCGATAGCGTCCAAAGATCATCGGAACTGCGAATACGCAAGCGCCATAAATCGTGTTCGCGCTTGACAATCTGCATTTTTTCACCGTAAGAGAGGGCTTGGCTCTTAACCGAACATGCCGACGAGGTTTCCGTTTTCATCCATATCCATGTCAGCAGCAGCTGGTCGCTTTGGAAGTCCAGGCATGGTCATCATATTGCCGAGAACTGCTACTATAAATCCGGCACCTGCATTGAGGCGGAACTCGCGCACAGGTAAGTCAAATCCAGATGGCGCACCAAGCATATTCGGGTCATGTGAGAAGGAATATTGGGTTTTTGCCATACAAACGGGGAGTTTTCCATATCCCCACTCAATGAATTTCTGCATTTGTCGGTGTGCCTTTGTCTCAATGTTTAGGCCAGCAGCGGAGTAAAGAGAAGTAGCGATTTTTAGGGCCTTTGATGTAGTTTCCATATCGGTTGGGAATAGCGGAGTAAATGGCCGACCATCAGCGAGATGTGATTCACAAGCAACAACAACAGCCTTTGCAAGGTCTAGTCCACCTTCGCCTCCATTTGCGTGAACGGTTGAGCGAACAACAGAGGTTGCGCCAGAGCGCCTAGCAGCCTCTTCAAGTGCAACTAATTCTGCTTCTGTATCGCTGGAAAATACATTGATACTGACAACCACAGGTACGCTAAATTTACTCATGTTGCTGATGTGACGGTCAAGGTTTGATTCTGCACCCTTCACCAAATCCTCAACATTTTCTTTGGCTAAATCTTCGGCAGTAGGTCGATACCCACCTCTTCCTCCAAATGCTCCACCATTCATTTGCATTGAACGTACTGTGACATTCATCACCACACAATCAGGGCCGCGGCCAAGGGCAGGGGCTTTGATGTGCATGAATTTCTCCGCACCCATGTCTGAGCCAAATCCGGCTTCGGTGACTACGAATTCACTACTTGCGAGAGCCATTCGGTCGGAAATGATACTTGAATTGCCATGGGCAATATTGGCGAAGGGGCCACCGTGGATGAAGGCAGGGTTGCCTTCAAGAGTTTGCACCAAATTTGGTAGGAACGCAGTTCTAAGGAGTAAGGCCATTGCTCCAGCAGCACCTATCTGCTCGGCTTTAACCGGCTCGCCGCTTGTGTTTTCAGCAACAACAATTTGTCCTAAGCGCTGGCGAAGATCAGCATAATCCTTGGCTAAAGTAAGGATTGCCATAACTTCGGAAGCAGCAGTGATATCAGTTCTGTCTTCGCGAGTAACTCCATTTGGGATTCCACCAAGCCCGACAACGGTATTGCGCAGGCTTCGGTCATTCATATCCATGACTCGAGGCCAACTAATTCGGTTTGAATCAATTTGCAAATCATTTCCGTGCTTTAGATGATTATCTATCATTGCAGAAAGAAGGTTGTGAGCACAAGTTATTGCGTGCAGATCTCCGGTGAAGTGGAGGTTGATTTCTTCCATTGGTATTACTTGTGAGTGCCCGCCACCGGCTGCTCCGCCTTTGATTCCAAATACTGGCCCCATGGATGGTTCCCGTAAGGTACATACGGCTTCCCTGCCAAATTTGTTTATTGCTTGAGTAAGACCAATTGTGGTGACGGTTTTTCCTTCTCCAAAAGGAGTTGGGTTGACAGAGGTTACTAAAACCAAGAATCCGTTTGGTTCATCAAAGCGTTTTTTGAGAGCCGGCCAGCGAATTTTTGCAATACCATCGCCCATAGGAATTAGTTCTTCCACCCCTATTCCTAATTTCCATGCGATTTCCTCAATCGGCGCCATTTGCGCCTCTCTTGCTATCTCCACATCGGTTGGCATGGTATTAGCCCGAGGACAGGTTCTTTTCAACCCAGCGCTAGGAAAAATGAAGAAACTTCTTTTCATGCTAGAGTAGTCAATAAATGGGGGGTCCTAATTATTGACTATCTTCGGTAACTTTGCCAAGATAATCAGGGAGTTCAACACCTGCCATCTTTGCAACATCGTGCACAGGAGGCAAACTATGAATTAGGCTTGAAACGAAGTTTGCGGTACTGCCTCCTTCTCCATTGCCTGTTCCAGAATCCCAAACAGTAATCTTATCAATTTGAAGATTAGAGATTGCTTCTACTTGCTTAGCGACAATCGCCTCAAGTTGTTCAACCATGAGGAGGGTTGCAGCATCCTTTGCATTTCCACCTGCTGCTTTGACAAGGGCTTCATAACCTGCTGCTTTGGCAGAAAGAACTTCATTGATACCAGCGGCTTCAGCCTTCTTGATTGCAAGAATTGCGTCTGCTTCACCATGAGCAATACGGCGTTGGCGTTCTGCTTCTGCCTCAGCGGCGATTTCAATTTGCTGCTTTGCAATTTCTTCAGTAACAATTTCTTCAGCACGTAGACGTTCCTGCTCAAGAGCATATTGGGCGATTTGGATTTTAGTTTCAGCTTCGCGCTTTGCAACTTCTGCTTTCCTCATTGCGTCAGCCTGCTTTTCTTGGAGCATTGCATTGGTATCGGCGATTTGCACCTTAGCCATATTTTCTCCTTCAATGGCAATTGCTTCTTGTTCCTGAACGAACACACGCCTGTCTCTTTCAGCAGATTTCTGTCCTTTCGCTGATTGAGCAACATTTTCTGCAACTTGAATTTCACGTGCTCGGTCTGCTTCAGCCTTTCCAATTGCACCATCTCTTTCAGCATTAGAAACATCAACAAGTGCGCGGTTTACTGCAACAGATGCAGCCTTTTGCCCGATGCTCTTGATATAGTCGGAATCATCAGTGATGTCGGTAATGTTCACATTTATCAAGAATAGTCCGAGTTTGTTTAGTTCTGCGCCAACGTTGATGCGAATTAAGTCCAAGAAATTGTCACGGTCTTGATTGATTTGCTCAATTGTTAGGGTTGCAACAGTTAATCGCAACTGGCCAAAAATAATCTCTTGCGCCATCTCCTCAATTTGTGCTTCTTTGAGATGAAGTAAACGTTCTGCTGCATTTTGCATGATCTCTGGGCTTGTACTTACACCGACGGTAAAAGTAGAAGGTACATCAATACGGATGTTTTGCAAAGAAAGTGCATTTGTAAGTGGAATGCGGATTGTCATTGGAATTAAACTGATTTTCTTAAAATCTTGAAAGAGAGGCCAGATCATTCTAGCGCCACCATGCATACACACAGAAGCCTTATTCTTCCCGACTCTACCATATACTACGAGGATTTCATCAGATGAACATCTCTTATATCTTGTAATTAGTAACCCAAAACCAAATGCTACTAGTATTAGTACGCCAAATCCAATCATTGTTAGCCAAAAAGTTGCTTCATCTGCCATATTATTCACCTCATTCTTCTTCTTCTTTTAATTCCTCTATTATTAGTATTGAATTGATTACAT
>JABIHC010000127.1 GCA_018649825.1 Methanobacteriota archaeon | reverse complement strand
TCTTCTACCTTTTTTCAGTTCATTTTCGCAATTATTCGTAATGATATCTCCCTTATTTCACCCTTGATATTTTCTGTCTTGGCCCGAATATCGATGAATTATTAGTTAATAATTCAAGCGTAGGGTTCAAGCCTTGTTCACCCTGCGCCCCAGTGCAGGTGATTACTGATGTATGGTGGACAAGGCGGGCAAGCGCCCATTTTCATTCTAAAAGAAGGCACTGATCGTACACGTGGACGAAGTGCTCAAAGCAACAATATTGCTGCTGCCAAAGCAGTTGCTGATAGCGTCCGTTCAACTCTTGGACCAAAAGGCATGGACAAAATGCTGGTTGATGGAATGGGAGATGTAGTAATTACCAATGATGGTGCTACTATTCTCAAAGAGATGGATATTGAACACCCTGCTGCAAAGATGATTATTGAAGTGGCCAAAACTCAAGAGCAACACTGCTATGATGGAACTACAACCGCTGTAGTATTGGCTGGTGAACTCCTCAAGCGAAGTGAAGATCTAATTGAACAAAATGTTCATCCTACAGTTATTTGTGAAGGTTTCCGCTTGGCTGCAGAAAATGCAATTGCATTATTGGAGAAACATGGAATAGCGACTGAGGGAGATGATGCGGTATTAGCCGAAGTGGCAAAGACCGCTTTAACCGGTAAAAGTGCTGGTGCAGTCAAATCCTTCCTCGCAGATATTTGTGTTAACGCAGTAAATGCTATTGGTCAGATTGACAATGGTGAACGACTAATTGACCTTGATGATATTAAGGTTGAGAAAAAGCAAGGCGGTTCTATTCGCGATAGCGCCTTAGTGGATGGAATAATTCTCGACAAAGAGCGAGTACATTCGGGAATGCCAAGAGGTGTCTCAAATGCCCGTATCGCATTAATTAATTCGGCAATTGAAGTCAAGAAAACCGAAGTTGATGCTAAAATCCAAATTACCGACCCCGGCCAATTGGCAGCATTTTTGGAGGAAGAAGAATCCTATTTGCGAAATTTGGTAACAACTATTACTCAATCCGGTGCAACTGTGGTTATTTGTCAAAAAGGCATCGACGACCTAGCTCAACATTATATGGCTAAGGCGGGAATTTTCGCAATCCGTCGTGCTAAGAAAAGTGACATGGAAGCGCTTTCAAAGGCAACTGGTGGCAGTGTAATCACAAATATTGAAGACTTATCTGAAAGCGATTTAGGCATTGCCGAGAGAGTTGAAGAGCGTAAGATCGGCGACTCTGATATGACTTTCATTACCGGTTGTCCCGAAGCAAAAAGCGTTAGTGTGATTCTTCGCGGTGGAACTGAACACGTTGTTGATGAAATTCGGCGTGCATTTGATGATGCCGCTGGAGTAGTTAGCGTTGCTTGGGAAGATGGAATGGTATTGACCGGCGGTGGCAGCGTTCTGGCTGCGCTCTCACGTGACCTTCGTTCATACGCAGTAAGTGTTGGTGGGCGTGAACAAATGGCAATAGAAGCATTTGCAACTGCACTTGAAGTCGTACCACGCACCCTTGCTGAAAATGCTGGCCTTGACCCTGTTGACACAATTATTGCCTTGCGCAAGGCTCATTCTGAAAATCAGACTCACGCTGGAATTAATGTTTATGAAGGCGGCGTAATGGACATGCGTGAAGCCAATGTGCTCGAACCTCTTCGGGTTGTTGAGCAAGCGATTCAATCTGCAACTGAAACTGCAGTAATGATTCTCCGAATTGATGATGTTATTTCCTCAAAGGGAATGAGTGGCGCCGAAATGGGAATGGATGACATGGGCGGCATGGGCGGCATGGGCGGCATGCCCGGCATGATGTGATTTGAGGCATTTCTACCTCCGCTTTCTGTTGCTTTTTGCATTATCTCAAACTCTATCTCGGTAATGAGTGGCTGGTAACCTTGAAAGACTCTTTGCCTGTCGAGTAACTTGTCGGTCAGTATTGGCACGACAGGTGAGGCCAATGTCACAAATAGCAATGGTTTGGGTTGAAGATGGATGTATCACTTGTGATGCGTGTCAAGAAATCGCCCCAGATGTCTTCGAAGTTCAAGATGATTCAAGCTTTATTGTTGCCGCTGCAAGGGTTGATGGAGGCTTTGATAGCAACGAATCCACAAAATCTGCATTGAAGGATGAGATAGGTTCTTCAATGTATGACGATATCCTCGATGCCGTTGATGGTTGTCCGGTTGAAGTCATCAAATATGTTGAAGTCGGTGCTGAACCCACTGGCGGAGATGAAGTTTCCGAAGCGCCAGTAGCCGAAGTCGTACCTGCTGAGGAAGAAGCAGTAGAATTGCCTTCTGAATTGACCGAAGGCGAACGCAGCCTATTGGTTCTGTTCGGTTCTCAATCGGGTAATTCAGAGGATTTAGGAGTTAATACTGTGAAACTTGCAGCAAATGCTGGTCTCAATGCAACTTTGAAGGATATGGAAAGTGCGAGCATGGACGATATTTCGGCGGCAAGCCGCGTGCTCATCATCTGTTCAACTTGGGGAGAAGGTGAACAACCGGATAATGCCGAAGCCTTTTGGCAAGCAGCAAGCGCAAGTAGTGCAGATTTGTCAGGTGTTAGTTTCTCAGTTTGTGCCCTTGGAGACTCAGCTTACGATTTGTTCTGTGAAGCCGGAAAGCAATGGGACACCCGTCTTGGTGAACTCGGCGCAAGGAGAGTAGTTGACCGCGCAGATTGCGATGTTGATTTTGACCCAGTTTGGAAGACTTGGTCAACCGCCGCTCTTGCAAACTTAGCATGTATTGATGAAAGTGGCAATGTTCATGAAGATTTCATCGCTACCTTTGCTGAACTTATTTCACCTACAAAGAAAGCAGGTGCAGTTTCTTCTGCTGCTGGAATTGTGCAAGCAGATATTGACCTCACAGTCAAGATTTTCCGCTATGACCCTGCCGAAGCCAGCCGAGGTTGGGATTCATACGATTGCACCGTACCTGGACATTTATCAATTTCAGGAGTATTAAATTCAATTCGTGAAACCCAAGATGGTAGTATTTCTTTCCGTAGTTCTGGAAAACTTTCAGGTCTTCTAGTAAATGGAAGGGTAGTTCGTGCAGATGAGTGTCGTGTTCTCGATTTGGTTGGCGGTGTGAAAGGGAGTTTCTATCTCAATGTTGAACCACTGCCAGGTCATGAAGTTCTTCGCGATTTAATTGTCGCTACCGATACCTATGACAATCGTCGCTCCAGTGCAAAAGTTTGGGCTCGCACTCGCGACCGAATGGGCGAATATGCAGACAATGGTATTGCAATTGGTACAATGGAGCCAGCCGCTGCATTGAAGTTATACCAAATGTCGAATATTTCAAGCCTTGAAACCGCTCAAGCATACTCCGATGCTCTACCTTATTCTCCAAATTACCTCGGCCCTGCAGTCTGCTTGAGTCTATGGCGTCGCGCTTCTGACCCACGTACTTCCGCTGCTGCAGTTGAAGATTCAATGAATCGTCTTGAAGCGAAGGGTGGTTTGTGGAGTGAAACCGATATTTCAGCAATCACTCGTCAAGGTGCTGATGGCGCAACTATGGCCAAAGCCCTGTATCAATGCCGAGCAGACTTGTTGCGCCGCAACAAATTCACCGGTAAGCATGGCAAGCATGTAAAGTGGTTCAGCCGAACCATCAAGATGACCGGTGAAGTCAATGAAACATTAGTTCCTGCGCTTGTAACCGGGCCAATCGGAATGATTGCAAACGGCCGTCAAGTCCTAAGGATGCTAACTGGATTTACTCGCACAGGTGGCCCATTAATGCGGGATAAGCAAGCCCTTTTCCTTCCTCCTGCCAGTATTGGAAAGATGCCGCCAATGTTTTCTCTACCCGACCAGTCGCACCATCAAGTCGTAGCAATTTTCAATGAATTTGACAAGAGGTTCTGAGGTGATAAAATGGTAAAATTCGCATATTTCCCCGGTTGTGTTGCTAAGGGCTCCGCTCGTGAAGTTGAGGATGCAATGCAAGCAGTGATTAAAGGTTTGAATATTGAACTAGTTGAGATGCCTGGTGCTGCGTGTTGTGGTGCAGGGATAATGAAGCAGGCAAATCACCAACTTCAATTGGCTTTGAATGCCCGAACTTTTGCCATTGCTGAGTCGCAAGGGCTGGATGTGTTGACCCCTTGTGCGACCTGTCAAGGTAACATGTATGAGGATCTGAAAATGCTCCTTGATGATGAAGTTCTACGTGGCGAGATAAATGATGTCCTTGAAAGGACTTGCGGCATGCGATTCGAAGGTAATTTGCGCATGCGACATCTGTTGGATGTCCTTGTAGAGGATATTGGTCTTGATGTGATAGGGGATAAAGTTCTAAATCCAATTGATTTCCCTGTTGCAGGATATTATGGTGCACCTATGCTTCAAGGAGGAGCAAATGGAGATGATGATTCATTTAATCCGTCTTATTTTGAGAAGTTGATTACTGCTCTCGGTGGCGAGGCAGTTGAATATGACGGTCGAGTGAAGAGTGTCGGATTCCCGGCATTATTACACCAAGAAAAAACTGCAATGCGTCAAACTGGTGCAGTTTTGTCCGAAGCCAAGCAAGCCGGAGCCCGAATTATGGCAAGTGCTTGCCCTCTCTCTCATTTTAACTTAGATACTTACCAAGTTCAAGCAGGCCGTGTGAGTGGAAAGGATACAAGCATGCCAGTTATTCATCTGCCAGAGTTAGTTGCTTTTGCTCTTGGATACCATGTTGACCGTTTCGCACAATTGCGTACTCGTGTATTGGTTATTGGAAACTGAAATGTGACGGTGGTGCGTATGCACCCAAATGAAACAAAGGGACTTGTGGAATTGGTCTTTTTCATTCTTGTTTATTCATTACCAATTGCTAGTTAGGAAGTTACCTTCAAAGATAATGTATTTCTATAGAGTGGGTGGCTCATGCAGTTATCCGAGTATTTCTAGCATTTGTGCGAGTCTTTGAGGAGAGATTCCATTCCTCGCCAATCTATCTTCACTCGCACTGAATACTTTGGCTGGACTACCGAATTCAAGCATCAATTTTCTCGCCCTTACCCGCCCTATTGCGGGGAATGCTTGTAGGACTTCTACGCCTCTGGCAAATTTTTCCTTTGCTGCCTTAATGTCACTTTGTCCTTTAGGCATATTTGATTCAACTCCGAGGCTCCCACTAGCATGATGCTTGGTCCAAGCAGATTTTGCTCTTCTTTCAATTCTCTCTTCTTCTGAATTAACAAGTCGAGAATTAAGTCTCTTCGCAAGTTTGTCAACACGTCTTTTTTCTTTTTTCGCCAGCATAGCTACTACTCGTGCGGTTGCTTGTGTGTTTTTGGTTGGAATAATAGTCAGTCCAATCTCTGTAGAAAGATGGGCCAATAATCCGGCAATTGCATTTGAGTGGACCGCTCTTGATATTGAATCTGCACCTTCAACTATCAACAAGGCCTGTGGTGCACAGGCAATCAGTCTTCTTGCCTGTCTAAATATTCTCTTATCCAATAATGAGTCAATTAGGTCGCGGCTGGTTTTTCTCTCAATAATGATAAGATCTCCAATTGCAATGTCGCCGACTGCTAAGGTTTCAATATCTACGTCAATTTTTAACGCTCGTAGATTTGCTAGGATTGAACTCGCCATCTCTCTATGGTCAAGCCGTACAATCAGACTTTTCCCTCTTCGCCGTTTTGGCCTTCCTCCGGGTCCTCAATATGCGATTGCACATTATCCTCAGCCGCTTCTATTGCCGCATTCAAGATGGGATTGCTCCATTTCGCAGGTTTGGATTGTGGAGTGGGCGGTGGAGTGGAGGGTGGTGTAGGCGGTGTGGCTGGTGGAGTGGGCGGTGTAGTGGAGGGTGGTGTAGGCGGTGTGGCTGGTGGAGTGGCCGGAGCATCTAATTGTTCAGAACTCAAGTAATCTGTGATTGAATTTTGATGTTTTGGGCGCACTAATGCCGAATTGGTTGCTGGGCTCTTCCCGATAATTTTTGTTCTCGGCACATCTGGTTTTTCTCCACCATCTGTGCGTAAGCCACCAATTGTATGTCCTTTACTACCTAATTCGGGCTGCAATCTTTTTTCTTCTGCCAATACAAATTCGGCCGCAGACATTTTTTCTCCAGCGGTATCCACAATGAATGATTCAATAAATCGGTCAGGGTAAGGGTGGATACGCGGTGCTCTCCTTCTCCGCCTAACTTTACTAATGACATAGTGCATTCTTTTTTCCCTCGCAGCCGAGGCATGTCTTACACCTTCGTCGCGGGTATCTTCGCTAACTAAAACAAATACATCACCTTGGCGATGTCTTGCAGTTCTTCCTCTTCTTTGAATGGTTCGTATTTCACTGGAAACCGGTTCATAGAAAATCACTCGGTCGGCAGCCGGAACATCTAGACCTTCCTCTCCCACAGAAGTCGCAACCAACACATTACAATGTCCTTCTCTGAATCTTTGCAGGCACGAAACTTGCTGCTTTTGCGTCATTCCTTTAAGCCCGCCTCGGCTTGATTGTCCAATAAATTGTTCAACTTTAACCCCCTCGATTTTCTGCAGTTCCGATTCAATTTCAGAAACGCTATCACGCCAAGATGCGAATACAATAATCCGACTATCGTCGCCAGTATTGATTACTTTCTTGACAAGGCTGCAAACTTTGGCCAATTTTTCATGTGTGATTTCGCATACCCTAAGTTGTCCGATTAATGCCCTTATTTGCGGCTGGGCCAAAAATCTCCCTTGGGTGCTATCTGCCTCTGCATTTTCATCTGACCTTTCGAGATGCCTAAGTGCTGAGCCAACACTTTGTCCTTTGAGGAGATATAACAAATTCATGAGGCGTTGTGCATCGGCATTTTGCCTCGCAGCGGTATATGCGGTTGAGCGTCCATTGTCTATTGCGTCACTAATTCGTGCCTGTGCTTGCCGTAGTGCTCCCATCGAAACACCGTGTTGAGTAACTAAGAAACCTTGGCGTCTCAGGCTTTCAACATAGTTATTCAATAATTGTTGCAAGGGTTCTGCCATTTGGGTAATCCTTTCATTTGGGGGAATTCTTATCTCGGTAATATCCATTTTTTGTAAATATGGTTTGACGAGATAATCATCATTTCGTCTCGTGATTATTCTCTCAATTCCGAGTCGATCACAAACTTCCTCTACCTGCTTTTCCTTTGACCCTGGGCTTGCAGTACATGCCAAAATAAGTCCGTTTGTAGTCGCTTCACAATAAAGGTCACCTACTTGTGCGGCTGCGTGATTTCCAGTAGCGTGGTGGGCTTCATCAACTATGAGCAATGAACATTGACTTAAACTAAGAATTCCCGAGGCAACATCATTTCGAATAATTTGTGGAGTAGCAATAATCACCCTTGCAGTGCCATATAGCGAAGTTCTCTTTGCCGGACTAATGCTTCCAGTCAAAGTTAAGATATCCTCTTCTGCAATATTGAGCCACTCTATTGCATCATTGAAATGCTGGTTGACTAATGGATTTGAAGGGGCTACCATCAATATCCACCCTTCAGAGATTCGTAACCTCTCGGCAGCGGTCATCCAAGCAATTGGAGTTTTTCCTAGTCCAGTTGGCAATACAAGAAGTGTGAATGCGCCAAGTGCTGACCTCACTGCATCCAATTGGTAAGCCCTAGCTTCCGCCACCCCTTCCTTGAGAAACGGGTGGTCAACTGTAGGTGCCATCATCTCCTCTCCTGTCCCCACAGTTCAAAAGCCTTGATGAGGGGGTAGCATCACTTTCACAAAAGTAATATTGATTTTGCAATATAATTGCACCCTTGAATTGACAAGGCATTACTTTCATTTTTCAACCCTGAATGCAATTATTTGTTGCCAAGAAAATAATTCCAACAAATCCCTAATATTTATTGCTGAAAAGTGCAACAATATTTGTGCACTTTTTGTATATTGGAGGTAAGGTTAAAATGTCATTATTTAGCGGCTAAACTTAGGCTCTATATGCCGTTATTGAACATTCACCAGAACCATTCATTTCATATAGGAACGGTCGGTCGGCGGGATGCTTAGAAGGTGAGCGACCAGACGCTTAGGGCAATTCTCACGAATCCCTGAACCTCTTCCCCACTTGTGGGAAAAGGCCGGCGTCACGGCCGTTCCTTCGCTTTCTGAGTCTGTGCGGGCCCTGCATTGTAGGCACCCGCGCTGTAAAAACTGGAGGAAAAAAAACATGGGTAAGAGAAACCATCCACGCAGAGGAAGTATGGCATTTAGCCCGCGCAAGCGCGCTTCACGTCATTTCGGGCGCGTCAAGTCATGGCCAGAGGGTGAAGGTAGCGAAGTCCGTATCCAAGGATTCGCTGGCTGGAAAGCAGGAATGACTCACGTACTCGCAAAAGATACGAATCCGAAGTCAAAGAGCGCCGGTCAAGAAGTTAGAATCCCGGTGACCGTAATTGAAGTTCCTTCAATGTATATTCTTGGTGTCCGTGGATACCGCTCGACCGCATATGGTCTTCAAACTGCAGGCGAAGCATGGATTCAAAGCGAAGTTCTCGCAGAGTCTTTCCCTCAACTCGGTCGCCGTATGCCAATGCGTAAGAACCACGATGCAGATGCTCATTTTGAAGCACTTGAAACCGAAGATCTCGTTTCAGTTCGTCTTATTGCAGCAACAATGCCTAGCAAGGTAAGTGCAACTCCCTCCAAGACTCCTGAAGTCATGGAAATCGGACTCTCCGGTGGAGACACAGCACAACAACTCAACTGGGCACGTGAACAAATCGGTCAAGAATTCAATTTCACAGATGCCTTTAGTGAAGGTACATACACAGATGTTGTCGCCGTAACCAAGGGATATGGATGGCAAGGTGTTATTCGCAGATTCGGAGGTAAACTACTGTCTCACAAGAACTCCAAGAAACGCCGACAACACGGTAACATGGGTGCTTTCGGTGACGGATATGTTCGAAAGAGTATCCGACAGGGTGGCCAAACTGGTTACCATCAGCGCACTGAATTTAACAAACAAGTCATGCGCATTTCAAATCCTGAAGATAATGAAATCACTCCCGATGGTGGTTTCCTTCACTATGGTGAAGTCAATAATAATTACATTTTGATGCGTGGAAGTATTCCTGGCCCAGCAAAGAGATTGATTCGTTTCCGCGATGCAGTCCGTGCCCAAGGTAAGGAAGAATATCCAATTGACATTACATATGTTAGTACATCATCCAAGCAGGGGGTCTGAAGATGAAGGCAAGTGTAAACAATATTACTCTAGAAATCATTCAAGAGGAAGTAGAAGCAGGGCCTCTCGCTCAAGTCTTTGATATTAGTATTGCTCAGAAGGGAAAGGTAGAGATGCCGGACTCCTTTGATAGCCCAATCCGTGAAGATCTAATTCGTCGTGCAGTTCTATCTGCCCGTGCAAACCGTCGCCAAGCCTATGGTTCACACGTACATGGCGGAAAGAGAAATCCAATGCCCGGTATGAAACTCTCCGTTGAATGGTGGGGTAAAGGCCGTGGTGTTTCTCGTATCATGCGCCGAACAGGTTCACGTCGTGCGGCTCAAAGCCCACACACTCAAGGTGGACGCCGCGCTCATGGACCAAAGGTTGAGAAAGACTGGACTCAGAAAATGAACACCAGTGAAAGAAATGCTGCTCGCGATAGTGCATTAGCCGCAACTACTGATGTAGAAGTCGTTTCTGCCCGCGGACATAAATTCGTTGATGAAATCAAGACTCTACCAATTATTCTTGGAGATTATTCAGAAGTTGAAGATGGTAAATCCACAAAGATGGATATCGAGACTTTCTCCGCAAAGCACTCAACTCGCAAATTGGTTACTATCCTTGAGGGATTGGGACTTGGTGCTGATTTATCTCGTGCAAAGAATGGCCGCAAAGTTCGCCCAGGAAAGGGTACAATGCGCGGACGACGTTACAAGACTCCAAAGTCAATACTTATCGTAGTTTCACAGAAAGAAGGTTTAGCCCGAGCAGCAAAAAATCTGCCAGGTGTAGATTGTGTTGCAGCCAAGGATTTGTGTGCTGAAGATTTAGCACCAGGTGGCGACATGGGTCGATTAACCGTCTTTACTAAATCAGCAATTAAATCTCTACAGGGGAGTGAGTAATAATGAATCCGTATAGCGTAATCCTACGACCTTGGATCACTGAAAAATCCATGGAAGCAAGAAACAATTCCGATAATGACCGCCGAAACCGGTTGGAATTTTTGGTTCATAAAACCGCAACCAAGGCTGATGTAGCCAAGGCTGTTGAAACTCTATTTGATGTCGAGGTAATAAAAGTCAATACTCGCATTTCAAAGCACGGAAAGCATGCTAGTGTCAAACTTTCAGAAGGTTATGATGCAAGTGATGCTGCAATGAAGTTGGGAGCATTCTAATTGAGGTGATATTATGGGTAAGCGAATTCGTGCACAACGTAAAGGTAGCAGTCCTCGATACAAGGCTTCTAGTCACCGATTCCCCGGAGCTAGTAGAATTCCTCGTGTTGACGGTGAAGTTGGCAAGGTCACAGAATTGGTCCACAGTCCAATTCACACCGCCCCTCTCGCTCGAGTAAAGTTCAGTAATGGTGAAACAACTCTTGTTGTTTGTACCGAAGGTGTTTCTGTTGGAAGCAGTATTGCTATAGGCAGTAATGTTTCAATTCGTCCCGGAAATGTGACAACATTGTCTCAGATTCCAGAAGGAACTCCAATCAACAATGTAGAACTCCGTCCAGGAGACGGAGGGAAAATCGCTCGTACTGCTGGCAACTCATGTTTGTTGGTAGCCCGCTTAGACAATGGTAAGGTGCGTATTGAGTTGCCAAGTGGTAAACTCAAAGAAATTGTAGGTTCTTGCCGTGCGACAATCGGTGTTCTTGCTGGCCATGGCCGCAGTGAAAAGCCATTGATGAAAGCAGGAACTGCTCATTACAAGGCAAAGGCACGTGGAAAAGCATATCCTCGTGTTAGCGGTGTTGCAATGAACCCTGTAGATCACCCTCACGGTGGAGGAAATCACCAAGCGGTCCACGGACCAAACTCAGTATCTCGCCGTTCCCCACCTGGTTCAAAGGTAGGAAATATTGCCCCACGCCAGACTGGTCGTGGTGGAAAAGCAAAGAAGGAAGAGGTGAACTGATATGGCACGAAGGAAGAAGAAGAATTTCATGACTCCAAAGGCGGCCCGCCGTCGAACCCGTAAGTTGCTTTCACGCACAAGTAAGCGTAGCAAGAAGGAATTCACATACCGTGGCTTAACTTCTGAAGAAATGCAGGCTATGCCTCTATATGCTTCTGAGGAAAACCCCGAACAAGAATGCATTTTGAATCTATTATCTGCTCGCGCACGCCGTTCTCTCGGCCGTGGACTTTCAGTTGAAAATCAGAATTTCTTGGACCGTACTCGCCGCAGTAGTGGTACACTTCGCACCCACCGTGGTGACATGATTGTCCTTCCAGAATTCGTTGGTCGTACCATCGGCGTTCACAATGGTCAAATGTTCATTAATGTTGAAATCAAGGCTGAAATGATTGGCCATTATCTCGGAGAGTACGCAATGACTCGTCGTAGTGTGACCCACAGTGGTCCAGGTGTTGGTGCAACAAAGTCGTCTAAGCACGTACCACTAAAGTGAGGTGAGATGAATGAGTAGAGACAGAACAAAGAGTCAAAAAGGATACACCCAATTATTGCAAGGTAGTCGTTTGGTTACCGCACGCGCAGTCAATGTTGACATGCACGTAAAGCACTGTATTGAAATCACCCGCCATGTGAAGAACATGACTGCTGGTCAAGCAGTTGAATTGCTAGAGCAAGTAGTGAAGATAGATAGCCCTCGTGCTGATATCCGCCGCCAAGCAAAAGCAATTCCTTTCGTAAAGGGATCTGGAAATAAGCGCCGAAAGCGCTCAGGTCCATCAATGGTCGGACACCGAAAAGGCAAGATGGGACCTGGTAGATACCCAGCAAAGGCTGCTGGCGAAATTATCAAGTTAATCACCAGCGCAATGGAAAATGCTCGTCACGAGCATGAGGGCATTGAAGCCGAAGATATGATCATCACCCATTTCGCAGCACACCGTGGTCCACAGAAGCGAGCATTCATGCCTCGCGCCCGTGGTCGAGCCACACCAAAAAATCACTACAGGACAAATCTAGAGATTTTCCTCGAAGACTTCTCCGGTGGAGATGATGAGGATGAATTCTGAGGAGGCGTGAATTATGGCAGGAAATACAACAATTCGTAGAATCATTAATCGCAATGTAGAGCGTCACTTAGTCAAGGAATTCTTGATTGACAATACCAAGAGAGCAGGTTTTGGTGGACTAGACATCCGCCGTACCCCTCAAGGTACTGAAGTAACACTCAAGGCAGAACGCCCAGGTTTGGTTATTGGCCGTAAAGGTAAGATAATCAATGAACTTCAACGTCGCTTAGATGATGAGTTTAACTTGGACAATCCAAAGTTGAAGGTTGCTGAAGTTGAAGATGCAGCATTAAACGCACAAATCATGGCTCAGAAATTATCTAGCAGTCTTGAGCGTGGATGGTACTTCCGCCGAGCAGGGCACAGCACAGTAGTCAGTATCATGGATGCTGGTGCAAAGGGTGCATTAGTTGTTCTTAGTGGCAAATTAACCGGTGCTCGTAACCGAACTGAGAAGTTTATTGCAGGCCACATCAAGTATTGTGGTGAGACTGCACTTCAATTAATGGACCGCGGCTATTCAGTTGCAGTCAAGAAATTGGGAACAATCGGTTGTTCAGTTGCTATCATGAAGCCCGATGCAGTTCTTCCTCACGAAATCACAGTATACGCGAAGGGTGAGGCTCCTCTTATGGATTCTGAAAACACCGAAGTTGTTGAAGTTGAATCTGAAGAAACAATTGTGGAGGCAGAAGCATGACCCACCTATCAAATCGAGATATCGAGGCAATGGGCTCTGACGCCCGAAAAGCACGTTTAGTGGAACTCCGTGAGGAAATGCTCCAACTTCGTGCTGAACAATCACTGGGCGGAAACCCTTCCAATCCAGGCGCATACAAGGCAACTCGCCGAAGTATTGCCCGCCTACTAACTCATATGAAAGAGTGAATAATTGAAAATGAGAATACTAAAATTAACGAGGTGAAATAATATGGCAAATATGTGCAATGTGTGTGGACTCCCTTCCGAGCTATGCATTTGTCAGGAAATTGCCAAAGAGCAACAGAGAGCTTTCATCTCTACCGCCCGCCGTCGTTATGGTAAAATCGTTACAATTGTTGAAGGAATTGATGATGTTGCTATTGACATCAACAAGTTGGCTAAAACTCTCAAGTCTCGTTGCGCAGCCGGTGGGACAGTCAAAGGTCGAGTAATCGAACTTCAAGGAGATCACAAGAAAAAGGCTGCAGAAGTTCTCAAGAAGAACGGATATGTAGTGGAGGTGAGGTGATATGGTAAGCGATGTACATATGCCTTGGTTAGGTAGAAACCTCAGTGTTTACAACTCCACTGACCCATCTCTCGTCGGCCGTAGCGGCCTCGTTGTGGATGAAACAAAGAATACAATCTCCATATTGGAGAACCAAAACAAGGTAACCTTTGCTAAGGCTGCCATTGAATTCCTACTTGATGACTCGAACTCGGTCATCAACGGTGCGGACTATCTAGTTCGCTCCGAGAATAGAGTTCATCGTAAGGAAGCGTGAAAAATATGCGTGATATCGGAATTGATGTAAAAATGCCTTCGGGTGAATGGGACGGGGACGGAAATTGTCCTTTCTATGGTAGCCTGCGACTTCGCGGACAGATCTTAGAAGGTACAGTTGCAAAAACAGGAATGGCCAGTACAGTTGTTATTGAGCGAGCAAATCTTCGCTACATGCAAAAGTATGAACGATATGAGAAGCGAACCAGCCGTCTTTCAGCTCACCTACCAAGTTGTATTGGTGAGTTAAATATCGGTGACCGAGTAAAGGTCATGGAATGCCGCCCTCTTTCAAAAACCGTTTCGTTTTGTGTTGTAGAATCTACTCAGGAGAGTGCTTGAAATGAAGGGAATTCCAGGCCGAGTCACCCGTGGTTTACCAACCGCAGCCCGCCTAACCTGTGCCGACAATACTGGTGCAAAGATTGTTGAAATAATCAATGTTCCAAAGTTGGGTCTTACCTTACGCCGTTTGCCTTCTGCAGGTGTGGGCTATATGATCAAAGTGTCAGTTAAGAGAGGTACTCCCGAAACTCGACGCCAAATGTACAATGCTGTGGTCATCCGTCAGCGTCGCCCATTCCGCCGTATTGATGGAACTTGGGTTCAATTCGCAGATAATGCCTGTGTAATCACCAACGAACGTGGTGAAGTACAAGGTTCAGATATCAAAGGGCCAGTTTCCCGTGAAGCGGCCGAGCGCTGGCCGCGTATTGCAGCAACAGCCAAGCAAATAGTATGAGGTGTTAATTATGGTACAAAGTAAGAAGCCAGGAAAGCAACGAAAGAGTGCAGCAAATGCACCAATCCATCTCAAGCGTAAGCGCGTTCGCGCCCGCCTTCAAAGTGATGACCCACGACTCGCATCTGTCCGAACTGTAACTGTTCGTACCGGTGATGAAGTCAAGATTGTCCGTGGAGATGGAGCACACGGTGGTAAGCGCCATGGTGGAAAGAGAAAGAGCGTAGCACAATCAAAGAATTCACGACGCGTAATTCGCGTAGATTCAAACACCAATCGTTTGTTCTTAGAAGGACTAACAATTACTACTTCTGACAACAAAGAAGAGGCCATTCCAGTAAATGCATCCAATGTTATTGTAACCAAGTTGGATGAGACAGACCCGAGGCGCTTGACTCGCCTCACAGAGGATAGGAGTTGAATAATATGGGATCTAGTAGCCACTTGAAAAGACTTGCAATGCCACGAAGTTGGGCTTTGCCACGAAAGGTACTAACTTGGGTTCAGCGCCCGCGCGCAGGAAGCCATTCTCTCGAAATGAGCATGTCTCTTGGAGTTATTATGAGAGATATTGTTGGAGTTGCGACAAATCAACGTGAAGTCCGCCATATTTTGCATTCACGCCAAGTAAAGGTTGATGGAAGTATAGTTACCGATGCCCGCCGTGGTGTTGGTTTCATGGATGTCCTAACTCTTGGTGAAGATCATTACCGTTGTGTCATTGACACCAATGGCCGTCTTCGCTACAACAAGATTTCCTCATCTGATGCAGAGTGGAAAATTTGCCGCATAAATGGTAAGTCAACCCTCAAGGGCGGAATTACCCAAATTAATCTCCATGATGGACGAAATATTCTCGTAAAAGATGCTTCTGAATTCAGTACTGGAGATACCTTGAAGATTTCTCTTCCTGAGCAAAAAATTCTCACCCACCTCCCATTCGCTGAAGGTGCAAAGGCTTACCTTACTGGTGGTTCTCACGTTGGTGTATATGAAATCATAAAAGAGTACATCGTTAAGCGCTCAAGTATGCCAAATGAAGTCAACTTTGAGGACTTTGGAACTATTGCAAAGTATGCTTTCATAGTCAATGATGACACACCTCTGCCACTTAAGGAGGTGAATGTATGAGTGATTCAGCAAATCCAATGATGATGCCTCGTATCAGCAAAGTTTGCATCAACATCGGTGTCGGCGAAGGTGGAAATCGTTTGCAAAACGCTGAGAAAGTTCTCGAACTCGTATCAGGTGTTACTCCTGTACGAACCCTTGGACGCATTCAAAATCGCGAACTCAAAGTTCGCCAAGGTGCTCCAATCGGTTGTAAGGCTACCATGCGAAATCCTGAAACAATTAAGAAATTCCTTACCGATGCTTTTTGGGTTCGTGAAAACACAATTCCTGCTTGGAACTTTGATGCTCAAGGAAATTTATCCTTTGGTATCAGTGATTACACTGAATTCCCAGACCAGAAGTATAATCCGGACATCGGTATCTTTGGAATGGATATTTCAGTAGTATTAGAAAGGCCAGGCCACCGAGTTAGTCGTCGACGACGACGCAGCAGAAGGATTGCTGGAAGCCATTTAGTAACCACAAACGAATCCCGTGAGTGGTTTAAGAACGAATATGGTTTGAATATCATGGAGGAGTGAAAATGGCACGAGAACATGGAATGGAAATTGGACGAACTGAAGGATGCCGTCGTTGTGGCCGTAAGCGAGGAATGATTCGCCGCCACGGACTAAGGTTATGCCGCCAGTGCTTTAGAGATGTAGCCCCAGAGATTGGCTTCAAGAAATACAGTTGAATGGAGGGATGAGATATGCAATTTGATACATTAAATGACGCATTAGTCAAGATTTACAATGCAGAGCAAGCAGGAAAATACGAGGTTGTAATTAGCCCAGCAAGTAAGTTGCTCGGTTCAGTCCTTGATATTATGCAACGCTCTGGCTATGTAGGAGAATATGAAACTACAGATGATGGACGCGGTGGAAGTTTCCGTGTTGAACTCCGTGGTGCAATCAATCGTTGTGGTGTGGTAAAGCCTCGCTACTCGGTAAAGCGCCAGGATTACGACAAGTGGGAAAGCCGTTACCTTCCAGCTCAAGATTTCGGAGTATTGATTCTTTCAACCAATCAAGGTGTGATGAATCACTATGACGCAAAGGACAATCGTATTGGTGGCCGTTTAGTGGCTTATGTTTACTGAGGTGATTATGATGGTACAATTAGATAGAATAGATCATTTGGTATTATTACCAGATGGCGTGAGTGCAAATCTTTCCGAAGATGGAGATATTACAATAACCGGGTCAGGTGGAAGTCTTACTCGAAGTTTCATCCACAAGAAGATTTCAGTTCTTCAAGATGGTTCAGGACTTATTGTTCGTGTAGACCTTCCACGACGAAAGGAAAAGGCTATTGCTGGAACTTGGAATGCTCACCTAAATAACATGGTAAAAGGCGTAACAGATGGTTTTACTTACCGTTTGAAAGCAGTTTACTCTCACTTTCCTATGACTCTAAAGGTCGAAGGAAATAATTTCGTCGTAAACAATTATTTCGGAGAACGAGTTCCCCGAAGAGCAGATATTCTCAATGGTGCAACCGTCAAGGTTCAAAATAAAGTAGAGGTAGTTGTGTCTGGCATGGACAGAGAAGTCGTTGGACAAACCGCTGCAAATATTGAACGCAGTTGTACAGTAAAGAACAGAGACCGCCGTGTATTCCAAGATGGAATATATTTGGTAGGTAAGGAGTGAAGGAGTTGGTCATATGAGTGAAGAATATGAAGACATGACTGTTGCTGAATTGAAGGTACTTCTAAAGGAAGCAGGACTACCTGTTTCTGGAAAGAAATCCGAACTAATCGCTCGCTTGAGTGATTCTGCTGAAGAGAAAGAAGTTGTCTCTCTCGAAGATGCCGATGATTCCGAAGAAGATTGGGACGATGAAGATGATTGGGACGAGGATGATGAAGACGACGTATATGTGGTCAAGCAGAAACCTGTTCTCAGCCAAGAAATGAAAGATGCTCTACAGATGCGGGCTGAGAAGAAGAAAAAGACCCCTTCCTTCCGCCGAACCGAATGGTTCCGATACAAGCGATTATCAAAATCCGGCTGGAGATATCCAAATGGCATGGACAATAAATTGCGCAAGAACCTCAAGTACCGTGGTTCTCTTGTTAGAATTGGCCATGGTAAGGTTGCTGCAGCCCGTGGACTCCACCCAAGTGGTTTCCGTGAAGTTGCTGTCAAAAACCCAAATGATCTCGAAGAAATGAACCCTGAACTTGAAGCAGCCCGTGTTGGTGCTACTGTTGGTGGACGAAAGCGTGAATTAATTCATGCTCGGGCTGATGAATTAGGTATTCGTGTTCTAAATCGCAGGAGGAATGTTTGATGCAGATTACTAATCAAAAGAAAATGGCGGCTCGCCTACTAAAGTGCGGAGTTAATCGCGTATGGGTTGACCCTCACCGTGTTGACCAGATTGCTGGAGCAGTTCAGAAGGACGACATCCGTGAATACATTGAGGATGGATGGATAAAAGCAATGCCAATCAAAGGCACAAGCCGAGTTCGTGCTCGTGTTATCGCAGCACAAAAGGCCAAAGGACGACGTAAAGGACACGGAAAGCGTTCTGGTACATCCAATGCACGTCAACCACGAAAGAATAAGTGGATGTCACTCATTCGTTCTCAGCGTCGCGTTTTGAAGGTCATGCGTGAAGATGAAACTCTTACCCCTTCAGAATACCGCCGATATTATCGTAAAGCAAAGGGTGGTTCATACCGTTCAATTGCGCACATGCGTACCCAAATGGAATTAGAAGGTATTACTTTCAAGGCAGGTGATGAGTGATGGCACATGGCAAAAAACAACGAAATGCATTCCGACGCCGACGAAGTGGGGAAACCGACTATCGCCGACGCATGAAGTTACTACGCAAGGGAGCGCCTCGTGCAGTCGTGCGTGTTTCAAACACCCAAGTTAGTGCACAACTAGCAATCTACAATCCAGAGGGTGATGAAATAGTCGCCTCAGCAACTGGTAATTCATTGGTTGGCAAGTATGGATGGCCTGAAGATATGTCAAAGAAGTCAATTTCAGCAGCCTATCTAGTTGGTTTTGCTCTCGGAAAGTCTGCGCTCGCTGCCGGACATGAAGATGCAGTTCTTGACATTGGACTTTCTGCTTCAACCCCTGGTGCTCGTGTTTTCGCAGCAGTGAAGGGTATGGTTGATGCAGGAATGGATATCCCACACGGAGAATCCGTTATTCCTGACGATGAAAGAATTAGTGGCTCACACATCAGTAATGATGTTTCAAAGGCTGTCGATGCAGCCAAAGCAAAAATTGAGGGGGCATTCTAATGAGTGATGAAAAAACTACTGAAACCACAGAAATGCCTGTTGAAGTTCAAGAGGTACCTCCTGCAATGGAAGGGGCTGCGCCAGGACTTATCCTTGCGTTCACCCCTCAAGAGGCCAAAGAAGACGGTCGCCCACGACGACGTGGTGCAGGGCCCGATCCAATGAAGGCACTTCGCGAATGGACTCCACGCACCCGATTGGGTCGCATGGTCCTTTCAAAGAAAATCGTATCCATGGAGCAAGCACTTGCAACTGGTATCCCAATTCGTGAAGTTGAAATCATTGATGCTCTATTGCCAAACCTAACTGATGAAATCATCAAGGTAAACATGGTTCAAAGAATGACCGACAGTGGTCGCCGTGTGCGCTTTAATGTCATGGCTTGTGTTGGTAATCATGATGGCTATGTTGGACTTGGTATGGCAAAAGGTAAGGAAGTTGCAGGAACTATCAGCAAGGCAATTACCGCAGCAAAACTGAATGTTATTCCAGTCATGCGTGGAAATGGTTCTTGGGAATCAAGCGTAGGACCAGGTACAAGTGTTCCATTCTCAACTACTGGAAGAGCAGGTTCAACCCGTGTGACTCTTTCACCGGCACCATCTGGTAAGGGATTAGTTGTTGGGGAAACTGGAAAGCGCGTTCTTGAATTGGCCGGAATAACCGACGTTATCAGCCGTTCAAAGGGACAAACTCGAACCACGATTAATTATGCACTCGCAACCTATAATGCACTCTGCGCATTAAACAGTACTCGATTATCACAAGACCAAGCGAATCGCTTGTTTATTGCAAAAGGGAGGTTATTAGAATGAGTTGGCTAGTAGTAAGAGTACGTTCTGACGTTGGAGTTGAACATAGCATAAAGGAAACTATGCATATGCTCAATTTGACCCGTGTAAATCATGCAACCATCATTCCTCAACGCCCTCAATATGCAGGAATGCTTCAGAAGGCAAAAGATTACATCACTTGGGGTGAAGTTTCAGCTGAATTGACTCAAAAGTTACTTTCTGAACGTGGACGAATGGTTGGTGACAAAGCAGTTACTGATGAAATCGTTTCAGAAGGAACTGAGTATTCTGACATCGCATCTTTCTCCGAAGCAATTGCAAGCGGCGATGCAGTAATGAAGGATCTCACTGATTTGAAGAGGATTTTCCGATTACAACCACCAACCGGTGCAAAAGGCTGGGGTGGCATAAAGAGAAGTTTCGTCGTTGGCGGAGCATTAGGTGCACGCGGTGACGCGATTGAGGCTCTAGTAGAGCGAATGATTTGAGGTGATTTATTATGGGTAGAACTGGAAAATTCCGAGGACGTAGCCGTTATCACGGTCGTGGAAAGAAAGCAGGCCGTGGTGCTGGAAAGCGCGGTGGCCGTGGAAATGCTGGAATAAACAAGCACCGAGTAATGACTCGAATCAAGTATATGCCAAATCACTGGGGTATGCATGGATTCAACCGCGACCCAAGTTTGCGAACTGTTCACATTACAGTTAATGTATCTCAACTTAACCACTTAGCCGGTGAATCCGACAGTATCAACTTGTCAGAGCACGGTATTACTAAGTTGCTTGGCTCAGGCCGCATTGAACATGCAATCAATGTCACTGTCGCTCACGCAAGCGCAAAGGCAGTTGAAAAAGTCGAAGCCGCAGGCGGTTCAGTCAGCATTGATGGCGACGATGATGAATGGGATGATGAGTAATCTCATCAAATAACTAATCAATTGGAGATGGATAAATGAATCGACGACCTGTATCTTGGGCAGTAACCCTCATTGGGCTCATGTATTTCGGTATTCTCGTATATTGGCAGCAAGATGAGCTGTTTGGCGAGGGTATTGAGCAAGTAGCGCGAGACCGAGCAATCTTCGGCTTAGCAATGGCATTAGTCCACATGGCATATTTGCTTTGGTGTTTCACTAAAGACCTCCCCGAAGGGATAAAGAACATTCCAATTATTGGAAAGGGATTCAAACTCCTCGTATGGCTCGGAATTGTTGCCATTTGTACTTGGTACGCAAGGCCAAACGGTGGCGATGTTGACGCAGTAGGATACCTCTTCGTAGGGGTTCTTCTAATGGGATTCGGAGCAACTGCTTCTCTTGTTGCTTTAATGTATAGTGGGCCAGAAAGCAGTCGTTTGTATGCTCTGCGCCGCTTCGTAGATGTCTACCCAACAATTGCAAAACCCGATGGGCACGTTCGCTTCAACAGTAAATTATGGACCACAACTTTCGTCCTTATCCTTTACTTCGGCATGACAAATGTGATGATTTGGGGTCTTTCAGGAACTGCTCTGGACGTATTCAGTGGATTCCGAGCAATCATGGCTGGAGCATCTGGTACCATCATGCACTTAGGTATCGGGCCAATTGTTACAGGTTCAATTATTATGCAACTATTCGCAGGAGCAAAAATCATCCGTCTTGATCTTCAAGATAGCGATGACAAAGCACTTTACCAAGGTGTACAGAAATTACTAGTTCTGATAATGATTCCAGTTGAATCTATTCCTCAGACCTATGGTTTCCTAGACCCGTCTGGTGATTTGATTGCAAACTATGGATTAGGTTGGGCTAATGCAGTTATCGTGGCTCAGTTGTTTGCTGGTTCATATCTTGTATTCTTGCTTGATGAATTGGTCAGCAAGTGGGGTATTGGTTCTGGTATCTCTCTGTTCATTGCAGCAGGCGTTGCTCAGTCCACTTTCGTGGGTACTCTATCCCCTCTTTCCACAAATGGTGGGGCTTACACCATCCAAAACCCTCCTGCAGGAACTCTTCCGATGATTTTCTATCTGTTCCGTTCTGCTACGAATTCTGAACTGGTTGCAAATAATGGATTCGAAATGATGTTGTTATCGCACGTCAACCCAATTATTGCCCTCGTATCTTCGGTGATAGTATTCCTTGTAGTTGCCTATGCTGAATCGAGTAAATTGGAATTGCCATTGACTCACGGAAAAGTACGTGGGCAAAGGGGACAATATCCTATTCGTTTGGTTTACGCAAGTAACATTCCGGTCATTTTGATGGCTGCTTTACTCGCAAACATCAACATGTTTACCCTACTCTTTTGGAGCCATCCGACATTATCTAAATTCCCTATCTTGGGAAGTAACGGTTGGTGGTCGCAGTCGCACCTTATCGGAGTGTTTGAGCCTGGTCAAAGTTCGCCCTCGGACGGACTTGCTTGGTACACCAGTATGGTGAGTGGAGTTGGTTCATGGCTGTTGCCGATTCTCAATCAAACCGGCGATCTATATGGCCACTCTATTTGGCAAATTTTACTTCACGTGGTAGTTTATGTGACAATAATGACACTTGGTTCAATGGTTTTCGCTAAGTTTTGGATTGAAACAACGAACATGGGCGCAAAAGATGTTGCAAAGCAGATTGAGCGTACAGGAATGCAAATACCAGGGTTTAGAAAGAATCCGAAGGTATTGGAGAAGATTCTTGACCGTTATATCCCTCCAGTTACATCATTCTCTGGTGCTTTCGTAGGATTATTGGCTTCAGGTGCAGATTTACTCGGAACGGTAGGTAATGCTTCGGGAACGGGATTGTTGCTGGCTGTTGGAATTATATTACGTACCTATGAGCAAATTCAAAAGGAGCAAGCGATGGAAATGCATCCAATGCTCCGGCAGTTCTTCGGCGCTGAGTGATAATACGCTCTATTGACTTGAACTGCCTTTTGGCAAGCAATATTATTGTTGATATTGTAGATGAATATGTGGTAATTGTG
>JABIHC010000019.1 GCA_018649825.1 Methanobacteriota archaeon | reverse complement strand
CTGTTTCCATCGTTTCCTTGTTCTCTTTGTCGCTCATACTAACATCACCTCATAGCCAATAAAGTAACCAAGTAACAAAGTAGAGGCCAAGTAAATAGCAATGGCGTAATTTACCCATCGGTGGAGTGCATGACCATCACCGTTTTCAAGGATCCAATCGGGGTTATCTTCTCCCTCCTTGGGTTGCATTGCAGCCATGATTTTGCGCTCAATTTCAAAGGCAAGAAGAGCCCCGAGGAAGAAGCCAGAAAGGAGTTGGGGGACACCCAACATGGGCTGCAGGATTTCTGTCACCACCGACATCGCACCGGCAAGAGCCATGATGGTCATGGCCCGGCTCAGTTCGGGGTTGTGGTCAACGTTGATCATGCCAAAACGCACCACTAAGAAGAGTACAATGAGCGGACGAGCCAAGGATTGCATGGTACCATGGGTCAGCATCGCAAAGGAATCTTGGAATGAGCCTTCGTTAAACAGAACGGAGACGACGCCGTAGTCGGGAGCCTCGCCGGAGAACATTTGATGGTGCATCAATCCAAGCAGTACAAAGCCGAGAATTGTTCCACCTAAGAGCCACGAGCCTCGGTTGCGTAGGTAGATGACTGAACCGACAGAGAGGACTAGTAACGGAAACACCATCATCGCCATTTCAAACCTCGAGACGATATCGGCTATAACCCATAAGCCACCTTCTTGATAGCCGCCATACCAGTAGAACATACCACCTTCGGTGAAAATGCCCATGAAGTCAAACCAGTTCTTCCCTCCCCAGAGAATTACGGCCATGACGGCAAACAGACCTGCACGATCAGTGAAACCTTCAAGACGCGTTTCAGCCCCCTCGGGTGAGGTTAAGTAATTCCAAGCCAAATAGGTCATGAAGAGGAGCATCAGGCTGGGAACGGTGGACCACAACGGCCAGAACATCACGTAATCGGGCGAAGCAGTTGGAGCGCCCCACGTGTAGTAGGTCTCCCACAAGAACAGGATAAGCAAGACTCCAATGCCGATCTTGAAGTGATTGGCGTTTCGCACAATGGGCATCGGAATGATGAGGGTAGAGACTAGGAAGCCAAGAATGGCGACCTTCCAAAGACTCTCCTCAAAGATGGTCCCCATGATGTCCTTCTGGGTCATCACCCAATCCGAGCCGCCATAACTCTCATACAGCAAGGCCTCAATGAGCGGAAGGTTCCACTCAGGTAAGAATTCAAATAGATGCATGAAAGCGTGGCACACCAAGAACCAGCACATCATGCTGGCGCCCATCTTCTGCACCCAAGTGCGTTCATCTTTCTTTGTATGAAGGTATAAAATGAACAACAATACGAGGGGCATCAAGAAGAAAACCGACTGTTGAAATTGCTTCAGCCATATTGCGGGAAAGACCGCATATGTTTTATTATTTCTGCCTGCATGTGGTAGAAAACATGGCTTTTTTATCACATAATAGTTGAACGGCCAATTGGATTGGGTAATGGTATGTGTAGGTTCGGCGCCAATGGGTTATATCCAGACATCATTAGAGGCAGTTAGATTACTATCAATATTTCCAGTATTTACGATTCCACTAGGTTCAATAATCATAATTTTACATTCGTTTTCAGCAAATGGTTTGTGGTTTACACCTTTTGGAACTACGCACATCTCACCTTCATACAATTCTACAGTCTCGTTCTCAAACTCAATCTTCATCTTTTCCTTGGGTTCATCAATATCCAATGAAATAAAATCTGATTTCAAAGGGCATTAAGTGCGTCCTTCAAGTGTTTGTCTTGTGATTATTCAAAAAGTGTATTGAATTATTAGAGTTCCATTTCCCATAGTTCATCACCGACAAAGTGAATGGTTTTGACACCTTTGCCCTTTGTTTCTGAAATGAGGTCTGGTCCAGGCATACTTGCCCATCCAAGAGCCAAAGGTCGGCCGTGAACTTGGTCCCGAATCCAAATCAAATCACCTTCAATAATTCCCTCATCAGCCCCATGAATGCCTGCAACCATACAGTCAGCACCATTCATCAAAAATGGAATTGCTCCATGGTCGACTTCAACCCATTTATCTGGTGGGGCCCTAGCCATTATTCCTCTTAGTGTAAGAAACACAACCCTCTCGCCTTGAGGATTTTGAAATTCAATTGCGTGAGCGGTTTTATCAACAATAACCAACTTCCAAGGCCCGTATTCAGCCATTTCAATAAATGCTCCCTCAAGTGCCATGTCAATGCCCAAGTGCTCCTCTAATTCTTTGAGAAGTGGGGCGATGTTCTTTCGCCTTACCGGTCTGCGCTTACGGATTTGCCAATCCTTTGCCATGATTGCCGCACGAGGTATGCGGTTTCATGCTGTCGCAAGTTGATATTGTTTAGTGAAATATTATCCGTTCAACGATATGAGCCACATCATCAACGGATTTGAGCAGAGTCATGACATACATGGCTGCTTGTGACACCTGATTTTTCGCAGTGTATCTGCGATAGGTTCAACAAAATTAGACTACTGGGCAAAGCATGGCAGCATGGTGTGCGATCCGTACCTTTCCAAAACATGCGCAAGAAATGAGTGGTGAAACTCCGCCTGAACCAGTATTTTTTTTGAAACCAGATGCCGCAATTATAGGCGGAAATAATCCGATATCTGAAATCAATTGTATGGATGGAGAAATTCATCATGAGGTTGAAATGGTAATTCAATTAGATGAAAATCAAAAGCCATATGCTATTGCAATTGGATTGGACTTAACCCTTCGTGATATTCAAGCCGAATTAAAGGAAAGTGGTTTACCATGGGCAAGAGCCAAATCATTTTCTAATTCTGCGGTTATTGGAAATTGGCTTGAATTAGCTGACAAGTTAAGTCTATTAGAAATTGGTTTTGACGAATATGTTGCAGAATTGCATATATCTCTAAGCCTTGATGGTAAGCAAGTGCAATCCGCAAATATTTCTGAAATGTCTTATTCACCTTCTCAACAGTTGGAGAAATTAGTGCAGTGGGCTCCCATGTGCACAAATGATACTCTGTTTACAGGCACACCCTCGGGAGTCGGTCCATTGTTTAAAGGGCAAAAGTTGGTTGCAATGTTACAACATTCAAATGGAGAATTATTGTCAATAATTGATGCTGTTTGTATATAGTGGCTGAAAAGGAATTCAATTATCCCTCCTTTCATGAGGTATTGTTCACAAAATCTGCTGCGCAGTGCCGCGACCATCCCTTTGAAATAGAGAGGTCAAGTCGGCAAAAGCCCCGGAGGACTTCATTATGGCTCAGTGGCACGGCATTTCCCGCAGAAAAAACACAGGTGGACGACGAGTTCAAGCACGTTCAAAGCGTAGTACTGAAATCAGTACTGAGAAGCAAATTGCTTTCATTGGCGAATCCAAGAATAAGGTTTACCGTAAGACTGGCGGAAACTGTATGACCCGTGTTCTTTCAGAGAATATGATCTCCGTAGCAAATCCAAAAGACGGTTCAGTAAACCGTGTTGAAATGACTAATGTTTCAGAAAACCCATGTAATTCAAACTATGTGCGAAGAAATATTTTGACCAAGGGTGCAGTTGTTGAAACCAAACTTGGAAATGTCAAAATCACCAGTCGCCCAGGAAAGGACGGCGTAATTAACGGCGTTCTAATCGAGTGAACTCAACCGTCACCCTCAATGGTGATGCCCCCTCCCGCACATATGGAGGAGTAATGGATGGACTTCAACCCCGACCGAATCGTGTTGTGGCCCGGATATTTTGATTCCAAATCTTCGCGGCGAAATGGTCGCCGTGTTGCAAAGGATTCCTCTGTGCCAAAGCCCGATTTGGATGGGCTTATTTGGGCAGCAAGAAGTATTGGTTTGCGTAAAATCAAATCTGAAGAAAAGGTATCTCACCCATCTAGGCCGCATGGCAAAGAAGGTAGGCTTTGGGTTTCTTGTAAAGGCGCAGAAAAAGATTTGGGTTCAGGGAATAAAGAAGAGATTATGCAAATGGTCGGCTTAAAGTGGCGTGAACTATTACTCGAACGGAAAAACGAAGAAAGAGAGGCGACTAAAGCTGGTCCAAAAGCAGGCGACCGCCGAGCAAAGGCACAACGCAAAGTTTCCGGTTCAGTCAAACAAGCAGCATCACGTGCCAACGCATCACGCAAGTCACATGGGCGCAAGAAATGGAAGAAGTAACTCCTCTATTCACAATATGTTCAAGCAGAGTTTGCATATTTTGTAACTAAGCCAACTCCAATTCCGTATGCGACAATTGTTAGTCCACACGCTAGGCCCAATGCTGGCCAAAAATCCATTCCTCGGTGAAGAAAAATCGGTAATGAGAAAAACAATACTAGAGAAGGTATTACCAGCCACATTATTTCTGTAGCAAAATCGGCAATTTTCTCAGTATCAGAGGTGTCATTGTATAACCATATTATCGTAATAATAGACATAAGGGGGAGGGAAATAAGAATGGCACCAAGCAAATCATAGCGCTTAGCCAATTCACTTGCCCCAACAATAACTCCGCCAGAAACGACTCCTCTAATCACCAATTGCCACCAAAGCATGTTACAGGGGAGAGGGGGGGGGTTGTCTTAGTTTTCTAACAATCATACAAGAAAAGGGGGTTTTGGGTAATGGGGAAATGGTTTCAATTCTAATGAATTCGCACACACAATAACATTGGGATACGAATTGTTGCTAAAACGAAAACAAATTCGCTTGACGATTTCCAGCGAGTAATTCTTTTGATGACCATTCAAACGCTTCAGTTATTCGCCCCAAAGCAGTAGCCAATCTTTCGGCATAAAAATCACCGTCATACTTTACAATACCACCATTTTCTTGTCCTTCATCCCACGGTTCAACTTCCATCGGGCTTACTTTCCCATTGGTAACAATGTATCCCACTTTCATACCTGGTGTGAAAGGCAAATTTCTCTCCATTCTCTTTTTCGCCGCCCTAACCGATGCCATACTATCGGGGTTTGCATAGTGCTTTGAAAAATCCACTTCGCCATTTTTTAGCAATACTCCTTTACATGTTTTACTCAAAATTAGTTGCTCAATTGGAATCTCATTTCGCTTTGCTGCCTTGATTAAATCTACAACTGACTTCACTGCATCTTCTGAGCGACCTTCCAAAATCATCTCGAACATATTTTGCATATTGTTAGTGAGGGCATCAAAAGAATCGCTTCTTTGAGTTTCATATCCGCGAACAATCATGTCTTCTTCAGGATATATTATTCGCCCAACATATCGCTTTTTGGCTCCATGAGAAAAGAATACAGAAAGCCCTTTTTCAAATTCTAGAACCGCTTCATCTTGGCTAAAGCGTTCGGCCAACTCATTTCCGAAACGAATGAGTTCTTTCTTTGCAGAATTCCAAGTCTTGAGTTCCTCACCCTTCTCAGGTTTAGTCGGTGAAATTTCTTTGGAAATTGGTGCGCATACAAAAATAGAATCAGTATCGGAATAGACAACATGATTTCCCTCCTCCTCTAATTTTTGAATTATTGTTTTGATATTATGCCTCGCCCATGCGGTAATTGATGCACCCAAATCTTTGTGGGTGAAGCGATAAAATACACTTGCAAATACTCCATAAAAGGAATTCATCATTATCTTTACTGCATATTGCATTTGATCGTGAAATGCCACAAGGGCTTCGTCTCCTTGTTTTTGTGCCTCCTTCATCGCTGCCTTATGGGTGTCCCTAAGCCCCATTAGATGCTCAAGAAGTGCGGGCACCATCCCCTTTCTATGTTGTGAATTGTGGAATGTAACTCCCGTAGGTGAGGTGTGTATGGTTTCGTCTTTGAGAGGTTGATCAGGATGAATTGAGTCAATTCTGGTGGTAAAACAAATATTATTTCCAATCATTATTGAGGGGTACATTGATTTGAAATCAAGAACGGTAATCCACGGGTGAATTCCAGCCTCAACATCGTGAACATATCCTCCCTCAATGTGTGAGGTTCTGCGGACATTGTGTGTCATCGGAACTGCGATGTCATTTGCATCGGCATATCTAATCGCGAGACTATCCAATAATTGACTGGTGACTCCATTTGCCGCGACATCTAAACTTGTTTTTGCAACTGCGGCTATTGCCTCTTTTCGCCGAACTGCTTGAATGGATCTAAGGATAGAAAGGGGCAATTCGGCATCCCTTTCACAATATTTGAGAACTTCTTCCGGCCGAGTAGCCCATTCTTCATCCATTTTGCTTGAATCAATATCCATTTTTTGCAATTCAATATCGTCGGGAAATAATAAATTAGAAACAAATTTTAGAGTTTCTCGCTTTGGCCGCAGAGTCATTCTCGCCTGCCACCAAGCATCCATCACACAACGCCCTGCAATACTCCAAGCACGAGTATTTCCGCGTTTAGGCAATAAACCATCGCGTCTCCGCTTACTTTCATTTTCTAAGATATCCACGCGCCCCCAACCGAACAATTCGGCTTGTCGCCTCCATCTTCTCTTCCCGCTCAATACCTCACAACGCTCGGCTAATCGGGTTAGGTCGAAGTTGTCAATATTATATCCAGTAATGATGTCTGGGTCTTTTTCTCTTACCAAATTTGTGAGCTCTATTAGAATATCCTCTTCCTTACCATTAAATGAATAAGTGATTCTTTCTCCAGTGGACCAGTTTTCAATTGTTGCTGCTGCACAAAGTACGGTATCATGTAGAATAGAAGTTTCAAGGTCAAAAGAAAAAACGGTCCACGGTGCTTGGAAAGGTTCACACTGATTGCAATCATCGTAATTCGCAGAGATGATTACATCGACGGGATATATTCCACTTCCTCCGGCTGTCTTAATTTTTGTCAAGGCTGAGAAATCATCCTCAATGACACATTCCTTACCATCAATTCCTTCCTTTTCAAAGAGTATATCGCCTTTAATTGAAACATGTGTGCCGAGGTCACGAATATGGAAAAAACGGTGTTGATAGACAATATCCGATGCAGACAAAACCCAGCCCTCTTTTTGCAACCTATCGCGTAAACTACGAACAACAAATGGCTGCCTAACTCCAACTCTCCAATGCTTTTTTTCTCCCATATCCGTCCATTTTATTCCTTCTTCCTCAACTGAAATAACATCACTATCATCCAATACTCGCTGAAGTTTTGCCAAAATGTCAGAGGGAAGTTCCTCTGGGTTTTCACAAATTCCCGGCGAGGCAATTTCAATCCATGGGTTAATGCCATTGATCAATATGACTGCTGAGCGCCCATCCTTACACCGGCACCACAATTCAAGGATTGTAGTCTCACCATCTGTTCGCTCAACTGCTTGATAACGAGCAGTAATTACGGCACAATCAATGGTGGTTTGCATGGGTGGCTCAAGTTATCCACAATGCCGAGTGATGAAGTTCTTTTCGGAAGGAAGCGGAAATATTTTTCCGCGCAAGTGTTGAAAACCAGTGCCCGTTGGGTATGCTTGTCGTGATGATTTACGACGAGATTCCATGGAGGATATTTAATGTCGGGGCCAGATAATAATTTTGATTGGGACTCCTTGACTTTCTCTTTGACAAAAACCGAAAAGATGTATGTTGCTGAATGCAATCAAGGTGATGCTTGGTCACCGGGTAATATCCTCCCCTATGGTAATCTATCGATTGATCCTGCAGCAGGCGTCTTGAATTATGGTCAAGGAATATTTGAGGGGATGAAAGCACAACGAACAGCAAACAACAGAGTAATATTGTTTCGTCCTGAAGAAAATGCTCGTCGTTTTCAACGCGGTGCCGCCCGCCTCGGAATGCCACCAGTCCCTGAATCAATGTTTATTGATGCAGTTGAACAAGTAGTCGCTGCTAATTCTAGTTGGATTCCCCCCTCTGGTCGAGGCGCACTCTATATTCGTCCAGTTCTTTGGGGCACAGGTCCAATAATGGGTGTTGCCCCCGCTCCCTCCTACACTTTTTGCGTTTTTGCAACTCCAGTTGGGCCATATTTTAAGGGGGGGCTTTCAGCAATCGACCTCCTTATTTCTGAGGAAAATCACCGCGCCGCACCGGGCGGTTCTGGTGGAGTAAAGGCAATTGGCAACTATGCACCAGGAATGATGCCATCAAAAAATGCCAAAAAACAAGGTTTCGCAGAAGTAATATATTTGGATGCAGTTGAGCATAAATACATCGAAGAAGTTGGTGCTGCTAATTATTTTTGCATCAAAGATAATGTGCTATACACTCCTGAATTAACTGGCACTATCCTCCCTGGAATAACTCGTGAATCAATCATAATGCTTGCTCGCCATCGTGGCTATGAAGTAAATGAGACGCAAGTCTCTGCTGAATTTGCTATGACTGCTGATGAGAGTTTCTGTTGTGGAACGGCTGCAGTAATATCTCCAATTGCTTCAATCACCCAAGGTGAAAATAAAAAGGTGTTCGGGGTGGGCGGAGTTGGTGTAATAACAAGAGAACTATATGATGCCCTAACTAATCTTCAAACTGAAATTAATGAAGACCCATTTGGCTGGTTACATGAAGTAAATCTCAACCTCGCACTAAATATCAGTAATGAATAATGCAATTATTCATCCGCAACCCATCAATTTATACATTATTGGGCAAAAATCGTCCTTTGAGGCGAACCATTGATGTTAGACGACGTTGACGGAGGTTCGATGAAGCAGAGTATTGTATTGGTGATTTTGCTCGCAACATTGACAATCACCTCAAGTATGGCCGGCTGTTTATTCAATGATGATGACACTAATTCGGATAAAGTAACTGCGGTTTTTTCCTATTCACCAAATCAGAACATGAAGCAGAATGAGACCATTAATTTTGATGCATCGTCCTCTCTTCCAAATGATGGCTCACTAACCTATCGTTGGGATTTCGATGGCGATAATGCCGTTGATAAAACTGGAAAAACACCGTCTTGGTCTTATACAAATACCGGTGATTATGATGTCACACTTACTGTTTCTGATGGAAATACAGATTCTCAATTAACCAAAACAATTACCATTTTGGGTGCAGATGCAATTCCACCTTCTGCAGACCCCGGTGAAGTATGGGCCGAGGTTGATTGTGATGATGAGGATTCACCTACCCAATCTGCAAAGGACAAATATCTCTACTACATTTGTGAGGACAAAGGAGAAAATGACCGCGAGATTGATGCTTCAACAAATGTTATGCTCGATGCCTCAGAAAGTGAGGCTGGTAATTCTCAAGCCTACATCAGCCAATGGTCTTGGGATTTAGATGTAAATACAGATAGTGATGGAGATGGAGACCCTGAGAATGACGAGGATGCAACTGGGGAAACCCATGAATGGAAAAATATAATTCCTGGCGAATATGAATTAAGCCTTAAGGTGAAGAATAGCGAAGGAATGACAGATATTGTTTCATTTAAAGTCTATGTCAATTATGTAGGTATTTGGGAAGATTTCAATCAGCCAGCAAATACTTCCGCAGGAAGTACTGGAGGGCCTGGGGAAACTTGGTTTGATTTCACAGTAACTTTTGACTCAGACACGGGAAATACCATCAAACGAACAGAAGTTTGGTTGACTTATCCAAAAGAAGATGATGATTGGATTGCAGGTGGAAGTAGCGATTCAAACCGTAATCGCCTTGATTTGTATGTATACAATGATACCGATGAAGAAGTGGGTAATACTTCAGGGATAGAACTTGCTAGCAGAACATATGGCGATTGTAGTGAAGATAATGATTGTCTAGAATATTCTGTATCGGGTAGTAGAATGCGCTCCGAATTTGATGATGGAGATTGGACCGTAAAAATACATAACGGAGATTATAATGATGTTCAAGTAGTTGAATTTAGAATACTATTGACCTACAAGTAATTCATTCATGCCACAATAATGGTTAACTATTATGGTACATATTGCATGAAAGTAGTTTGGGATTGTTAGTTGCGAAGTGGAAGTGTAAGCGTTGCTTGGCCCATTGATTTCCCTTGTGCATCAGTTCGCAGAGAAACAGTTCCTCCGCCTTGTAAGGTTTTTTCGAGAATACAATTTATTGCAAAAATACCTGGCACTTCG
>JABIHC010000032.1 GCA_018649825.1 Methanobacteriota archaeon | reverse complement strand
TTAGCCATATTTTCCAAATGAACAGTAGCATATGGCGCCTCTCTTGGCACAATAATTAGTGTGCGGCGCTCTTTCATGGCAACTATTGCAGACCTTGTAACGAGATTATCGCCAATACCTGCGGCTAATTTACCGAGAGTAGTCCCTGAACACGGACAAACAACAACTGCATCAATTGCAGCAGAACCGCTGGCTGAACGGGCTGCAATGTCATCATTATCCTCAAGAATTACCCTTGGAGATTGGGCAAGTTCTTCGGGAGTATTATTGCATTCATGCATCAATGTGAGCCGCCCGGCATCGGTTACTACAAGGCGCACTTCCCGCTTCAACTCAGATAAGACCTCAACAAGTCTCTTTCCGTATATTGCCCCAGATGCTCCAGAAATGGCGACGACGATTTCACCCATTATTTGGCTGTAGGGCATTCTGCTTTTGAATAGTGCGCTTTTAGAAATAGGAGATAATTGAGTGGCTGGGGTGAGCAGATTTGAGGTAAACTGCCGCGGAGGAAGTTGAGGGGGTGGAGGAAATGACGTTTTCGTCACTTAGAAATTTCGCCAAGGATTTCATCAAGTACAGAGACTGCTGCTGCAAACAATTCTGGTTCAATCGACCAAGCGACCCTAAGCCAATTCTTTAGAGAAGGGTCGAACATTTCACCTGGAATTGCGAGGAAATCATGTTCTGCCCCCAACGTTTCTACGAGTTCAAAACCGGAAATACCGCCTGGGATCTCAAACGAGCCAAAAACTCCTGACGGAGGTCTTTGCCACTCTATGCAATGTTTTTCCAGTACACTTTCAAGGAGAGGGAGGTTCTTTTCTCTCAAATAACTGATATATTGTAAGGGCTTATGGAAATGAGGCCAAATGGCATTAGCCATTGTCACACCTGGACTTGAAAGCATTCCATTTGTGTTCAAGAATACTTTTTTTGCTATCGAGGCGACTTCTTCGCTTGCGATTAGCCAGCCGAAGCGAATTGGCCCGAGACCGTGACATTTAGTCAATGAAGAAAGGCTAATGCAATGGTCGCCGTATAGGTGCATAGGTTTGTATTCGCCGATGGAACGTAGGGTGTGATTATACACTTCATCAGATATTACTGCCACATCATATTTGGCGGTGATTTGCGCTAGCCACATTCGGTCATCTTGTGTTAAATCCCATCCGAGGGGATTTAAAATAGGAGTCATTACTAATGCGCCAACAGATGGTAATATCTCTTCCAATCCGCTTCGGTCAATCAACCAAGGTTTTGTAGTTGCATGACCCTCTTGAGGAAGACGGTTGTAGGGAATTGTTTCAAGCCCCATCAATCTAGCGCTTTGTGAAATCGGCGCATAGGATGGCATTTCTACTGCCACTCTCTTCATCCTTTCATCACCTGCACTCGGACTTTTGAGTGCAGCCATCAATGCAATTTGGATTCCGTTTGTCACCCCATGCATACATACAATTCTCTCAAGGTTGACCTCCTCCAAATCAGCAACTAATTGCCGAGGGTCACCCTTTCCAATAGACCACCATAAATCCAATTCCTCAATCTCACCGGCAAGCAACTGAGGCCAATCCCACTGATATTGAATTCCAGAATGCGACAAATCATGTGTGCGCTTTTCCAAAAGCATAGGAATATACCAATCGAGATAAGCCACAGAAGGGATGTCTCCACCGGCAACCGCAGGCCCATTTTGCGCCCACAAATCCCCAACCATACTAGTGCTAGGAGTTGGCGGTGCTTCAATTCATCGCCGCTCGCAAATTATTATCTTTCAAGAATAATGTTCGTTGTTGCAACGGTTGAGGGGCAAAAACAGAGGGCTATGATTAAGAATTATTCATCCACGAGGCTAAATCAGCCACATGTTCTATCTCGCCAGCATCACGGTCTATAGAGGAAATGCTGCTGAATAATGCCGCATGCAAATCATCCTCGCCAATCTCATATCCAAGGGCTGAAAGGGAAGTTGTGATCGCCTGGCCGAGTCCGCAACCAGATAATTCTTCAACTCGGCCAAGAGGTGTGTCGTAATTTATTGTAAAACCATGCCTTGAAGTCCAATGCAAAAATGACAGCCCAATGCTTGCAACTTTGTTGTCGCCAACCCAAACTCCTTGCATTCGTTCATCGCGATGTCCATTTACGCCCAACGGTTCCAAGGCCGAAATAATCCATTCTTCCAATTTCCTAATGACTACCGCCACATTCTCCTCTCCTGCCTTTTTCCATTCAATGATAGGGTAGCAAATGATTTGTCCTTCACCATGCCAAGTAATGCTGCCCCCGCGGTCAACTGGTGCGCTAGCATAACTGAGAGGGATTTCAACACCTTCTTTGCGAGCGCGCGGACCAATAGTTACAATTTCAGGATGTGTGACAAATAACACTGTGTCGCCAATTTCACCCTTGATTCGCATCTTTTGCAAGCGGCGCATTTCTTGGTCAACAATATTGTGTGGCAAGCAAGGCAACTTGAGGAACTGTACCGCTTGCCTCGGAGGTTGCTCGTCGTTATCCATTATGTCACCTTATTGAGATGTAGTATCAGTATTTTCCGGTTGAGCCGAATCCACCTTCGCCTCGTTGAGTATTACCAAGTTCATCGACGCTGCCTACTTCTATCCAAGTTACTTCGGGCACAGGAGCAAACAATATTTGTGCGACTCTTTCGCCCTTTGTAATATGGAAACTTTCACCTGGGCCAATCCAAGTTGCTAAAATCATCAACTCGCCGCGGTAATCGGAATCTATTGTTCCAACACCATTCGGTAAAATCATTCCTTTTGCACCTAAACTTGACCGACACCTGATTTGCCCTTCCCAACCAGATGGAATTGCTATTGCCAAACCGGTTTTTATTTTTGCAGTTCCCTGTTTTGGCACAACGGTATCTTCGAGAGCACGCAAATCCCATCCGGCGGCTTCGGTTGAACCTTGCGTTGGTAGGTTGGCTTCGGAGTCTAGTTTTGTAAATCCAACGCGGATGTTGGCTCTTTCGGGCATGTTAGGACGCCCCCACTTGCAGCACTTAGGCTATACGGTTCGGCTTTTCTCGCCAGTGATGTAAATGGCACACTGCATCCATCACCAACCGTTTAGTTTATTGGCCGTTTAGTCCGACCTCAAACTCGCGTCCGCTATGGAACTGCTTGAACCCCCACTTCTAATGGTGGTTTTGAGCACTCCGCAGACCTAAATGAAAAAAGTCCAATATCAAATGCAATAAAACAGTTGAATAAGTGTCGGCAATAGTATGGAAAAACAAAGAAGAATGATGCAATAATGAGGAAGGTGAATAGAATGTCGAGTGAAGTTGAAAGTAGCGAAATTGAACGTAACGAAATTGAGCAGATGAGTATTGACATTGACCTTAGTTCCGAATTTATTGAACCAATGCTCAAGCCCAACCTTGACCGATTCGTCCTATTCCCCATCAAGCATGATGACATTTGGGAAATGTACAAGATGGAACAGGCTAGTTTTTGGACTGCCGAGGAAATTGATTTGGCTCAAGACCTGAAGGACTGGAAGACTCTATCGGATGGCGAAAAACACTTTTTGAAGCATGTTCTCGCTTTCTTCGCTGCTAGCGATGGCATTGTAAATGAAAATCTAATTACAAATTTTGCCGACGAGGTACAATGGGCTGAGGCACGGGCCTTCTATGGATTCCAAATCATGATGGAAAACGTCCATGCTGAAACATACTCGCTTCTTATTGACACATACATTGAGGATCCGAAGGAAAAAGACCACCTCTTTAAAGCACTTGAAACTGTCCCTTCAGTGAAGAAAAAGGGCGAATGGGCGCTACGTTGGCTATCGCGAAAGAAGGGTAAT
>JABIHC010000131.1 GCA_018649825.1 Methanobacteriota archaeon | reverse complement strand
GTGAACCTTGCAAAGGAGTGATGCCAGAATCTTCGTTTACGGAAGTCGTGAGTGCTAATTGTGATGCAGCAAAAGCATAGTCTGGTGGTGCGCTACCGGGGTTATCTGTGGAACCGGTAGTCGAAGTTGTTTGATGAGTCTCATAAACAGGGTTGTCATTACCAAGCAAGGGGATTTTTCCCGCCGAATCAACTAATCCTAGTGCCGATAATGCGGCTTCACTTTGTGGGTCATTCATCTGATTCCAAAGTTCGGAATCGTCCTTTGGTTTCTTTACAATTTTTCGCCCAACTACAACAATTGCAAGAAGGGCTAATATCGAGGCCAGTCCTAAAACAATCGGATTCGTGTTCTCACCTAATGCATCATCCAATAATTCGCCAAATAGCCCGCCTGTGGAGCCTTGAACAACGATATCCATCGCCGTCACTCCGGGGCGAGAAACATCTTCGTCAAATACTCGCAAGGATATCGAATAAGTCCCTTCCCTTGCAAATGTGTGGGTAATGCTTTGACCGACTTGATCTGCATCATTGGCCTTATCTCCATCTCCATCTGAATCAACACTGAGGTCCATGTCCCAAAGGTATGTCAAATAGGGTAAATCTGTCGGTGCATCAAATGTACCGTTCCCGTTAAATGCTGCTTTTTGACCGGCGACAATTTCTTCAGGGAATGAGATAATTGCTCTTGGTGGTTGATTTATTACAGTAATGTTACTCATTATTGAACCGCGCCCTCCATCATCATCGGTAACATGGAAAATGATTAGATGAGTCCCTGCTAATTGCCAAGACCACACAAGGGTATCACCGACAATATCGCAATCATCATTTGCCGACCCAGCCCCATCCGAATCATGGCTTGGGTCTATATCCCAGCATGCGACAATAGAGGCCATGTCACTTTCAGTGTCATAGAATTCAGCGGACATTTGTAAGGCTTGACCTTCTGCTAAAGGCAGTATTGCTGGTAGTTCTTCAATTACTGGAATCACGTTATCAACTTGAATCCATGCCTCAATGATGCCACTTGATTGTGAGTCATCATCAACAACTTCAAGTTGCAAAATATTTCTTCCACTTCGAGTCCATGCGATTTCAATCGCTGAGGTGTCTCCTTCGTCTTGAATAAACCATGTAGTATTTTCAATGTCTGGGCGCCAACGCCAATTAAGACTCGGTAAGTCATCCAAACTATCTGTGGCAGTTGATCTAAGCCAAACTTTGTCATCTTCATTTACATGCCATGTTCCTTGTTGATCTGGCATTAATTGTTGACCCGCTTCATCCCAAAGGGTAATCTCAACATCATGCGGGGCAACATTGGTGAATAGGACATCCCAATTGGCTTCTGTTTGGGCGCCATCGTCATCCGTACCTATTGCTGTAAAGGTGTGTACTCCCTCTGTATTTGCAGTTGTAGTACATGTGCGAGTGTAATATCCTTCCTGACAATTTGCATCTGGCCAGTGAATATCAACCATCCCTGGCCATGGGTCTTCGGAATCGGAATCATTAGCAAAAATGTTCATCACTACATTAGAATATACTTGAGTTTCATATACCGAACTCAAAATGTTCACAGTTGAATGTCGGTTAAGTACGGTGATATTGTAACTAATAATTACCTTGTCTTGTTCTTCATCAGTCAAATGAATGAAGACCTCAAACTCGCCATCATCAATCCATGACAAGTTTGCAATACAACCTGGTGCATCTTCCCAACGCCATCGCCTCTCTTCAGTGACTTCGTATTCAACATAATAACGGCAAAATACTTCGCCTCCATCTTCGTCAAAAGAAGTAGATGCATTCAAACTAAGGTTGGTATTGGTCAGTACAGGTTGCAAATTTGTTACGACAACTTCTGGCAGACGTCCTACAAACACACCTATGCTGGCATAATTATTGCTTGGGTCAGCATCATTTGAATTAATCAATTGAGGGTCAACAGAATAATTTAGCAGCACATCACCAATTGTCATTTCAGTAGGGACAGTCCAAGTAAAAGATGCTCTGTATTCTTCATATGTTCCGAGCGCAGGAACCTGGAATGTTTCTGCAGTTCCGTCTGGTTTGTCAACTTCAATGGTAGTTGGAATCGTAGTTAAGATACCTCTATTCATTACTGGCAATTCAAAAGATAAAGCATCACCTGGAAGGACATTAAATCCTGAAATATCATTTAATGCCCTCACTTCTCCGCTACGATTACGTTCAATTGTTATTCTGTCAACCATTGCGACTAAATCTAAGGCAACGAGATTATCATCGAGAGTCATACTTGCAGCACCTGCAATATTTGTGCCCACTATTCTTCCAATTATTCCATGACTTGCCCAATCAAAAGTAGTTTGCGATGGGTCTGTTTCATAACCTGAATCAAAAGTAAACCAAGCGCTACCATTCATCGCAGTCATCCCGGACATTACCAGCCCGTCCTGTTCAAAGATGAGTTCAACACTTTCTCCAGTTTGTGGCTGACCGGATGAGTCAGTGACATTCACCCAAGCCTCTTGTGAGGCATTTAGCGCAGTCAATGGAAATAATAGTTCTACTTCAACATCCTTGGTGCGCAAACCTGGATTGGAATTACTTACAACGCCTGTAGATGCAGCCGGTTGGTATGTTTTTAGCCGGAAATCAATTGTTAGCCCTGGGTCCGAATAGGCATTCATCCACGCATACGAACGAACATTCGGACAATACCAAGCAAAGCCTTCAACTTCACCTTTGTTATTGTATTGAGTAATTTCAATGGAATCAGTACAGGCCGAATACGAAATAGTTTGACCAATTGAATCAACAGGGTTTCCGGTATTTGTCACTTCATAATTATCTCTAGAAGAAGATATTTGGTCTGCGGGCAAAGTGAAATAATCTGATTGTCCAGTCCACCTAACATCTGATGTGTAATCACTTGCCCAACGCTCACCCAATCTTAGAGGAAAGTCATAGGCTTCATTTGGAGGTGCATATTCTGAAGCAATGGTAATATCGGCTACATCAATGTGGATGAATCCAAATGCTTCAAAGTCAACAGCCAAAGTCATGTCGCGCTGAATTAGACCTAAGTCGCTCGCCCTCCAGATTTCATCCAATTGATAATCGATAGTTAAATCACCATTATATCCGTCCAAACTGACGCCATTCTGCTGAAAATTGGCTCCACTTCTTACTTTGTAGACAATGGTTGATTGATTTTCTATTGTCATTTCTGTGATTTCTGTTACTGTGGTAGTGCTATCAGCGGTTAGGAGTCCAACATTTGCATTGACTCCACCTTCTGCAATCATCTGGGCTACATCAAAAGTTGCTGCATATACCCATTGGTCACCAACTCTCCATGTTGATACATCGGCAGGAGGTGATGAAGTCCGCCCTTCTTGTGAAAATAATGTTGAGGTAGAACCTTCCATTTCAACTCTGTTGTCGAGTGTAGAATCGGTCCACTCAGAGTAAGTTGCAGCCCAAGGTGCAATCAGCAGCAGCAGGAGAATCACCAAAGCCCTTGCCCGCACCATGGTATGACAGAATAACCGGTGTTCATGAACTCACCGCCGAAATGTGGCTTTGAAGAAGTCCAATTGATTCTACAATAATGGTTCATGCTTTCCGTCGTAATGATAATGCTCAGCCATCTCCGGTAATTATGACCGCAGCAAGTGCGCCCGGCAAGTGCATACTTTTCGGTGAGCATGCTGTAGTTTATGGGCAACCTGCAATTGCAGTGGCAATTGAGCAGCGTTGCGAAGTAAAAATTGAAGAAACTACTACTGAAAATTGGATAATTGATGGTTCGAATTATTTACCTGAAAAACACCCCCATGTAGAAGGTTTACGCAATAGGTTATGGTTTCAAGGGCCATCCCTAAAACTCAATATTATTTCAGAAGTTCCTGCCGGATCTGGGCTCGGTTCCTCGGCTGCATTAAGTATTGCACTTGCCGCGGCAATGCGGGCAAAAAAAGGACGCAGAGTCGGCACAGACGGCTCGTGGCATGAGGGTTATTCGAGTGAAATTAACCAAACCGATGCCTATTCCGATAATTTGCAAAAAACCGACCCAGGGAGCATCTGCATCGGTGGCAAGAAATTATTTGGCATTGATGCAATTGACAGTGATGAATTAGGCATATTAGGTCATGCAGTTGAAGCAGCAAGTCAAGGTGGAAGAGCAAGCCCCACAGATACAGCAGCGGTTAGTTTAGGTGGAGCAGTATTGGTTAGCGATAAGCGAGAAGAATCAGCAGAATGGCAGTATTCAAGAAACCTCAAAACTCCTGAAGGGGAGAGGAAATGGGAGGTCCACAAGATATCATTACCTGAGTCATTTGACGAGGTAAGTTTGGTCATTGGAGATACAGGGGTGCATGCCCCAACAGGTGACATGGTTGCTGGAGTTGCCGAGTTATTACAAAAAGACCCCGAGAAAATGCAAGAGATAGTAGCGATTGGGAAATTAGTTCGTCGGGCGACAATCGCTATGAAAGATGGTGATTTACAAGCACTTGGAAATGCCATGACTGAAAATCACTTACTGCTTCGCGGCCTTGGAGTTTCTCATCCAAAACTAGAGAATTTGATTAAAGCAGCAGCTCCATATAGCCTTGGAGTAAAATTAACTGGTGCCGGTGGCGGAGGTTGTATGATTGCTCTCACTACTCAACCGGAAACAGTTTCTCAAGCAATAGAAATGGCCGGCGGAACGGCCTATATTTCAAGGTTGGGCGCCGGTGGCGTTCATCTCCATCAGTAAGTAGCCTTGCAGTCCACTGTTTAAGTGGGCAAAATCTCTTACATTTCCCCTCGCTGCTTATGAATTATGCCGGTCTTGCCTTTATATAGGGGTTTATATGCGGTAAACAATAGGTGTACCTATGGAAGAGATATCAGACGCAGACCGACTTACCGTTGTAAATGTAGTAGCAAGTACCCGAGTGGCAGAAGAACTGGACCTCCCAGATATCGCTATTCAACTCAATTGTGAATATGAACCAGAACAATTCCCTGGTGTAGTATATCGTGTCGTAGATCCTAAACTTGCAATTCTAATGTTCCGCAGTGGCCGTGCAGTTTGCACCGGTGGAAAGAACGAAGACAATATCCACACAGGTATTGAACGCATGATCAAGGACCTCCGTGGAGCAGGAATCACAACTTGGGATGTAAAGGATGTTGAAATTGAAGTACAAAATATGGTTGCTACTTACGCTCTCCATTACCCTGTGGATTATGATGGTGAAGCCCGCTTTGATGACAATAATATCTTTGTTATTGAGGAAAGCCAAGACCCTCTTACTCTTCGCGAAGCAACTGAAGAGGAAGCAAAGGATGACAGTGTCACCAAGCGTAAGGTCAAGGCAGGAGATCCTCTTGCTGGACTACCTCGCCGTTTGAACCTCAATAACTTGACTTTCCACTTGCCATTTGACAAGGTTGAGTACGAGCCAGAGCAATTCCCAGGTCTAATTTACCGCCTTGATTATCCAAAGGTAGTTTGCTTGATTTTCGGTAGCGGAAAGATGGTTATTACCGGCGCTCGCCACAAGGATGAAATTCTTGAGGCAGTTCAAATTATCAAGGACGAACTTGCTGACTTACTTTGAATAATAACATAATTTACTTGGCTCGCTTGCCAAGGAGATTACATTAGTTTACTCTGCCGAACCGTAAGGTGGTTGAAATAATATTCATGTTTTCATATGGCGTGGTTGGGAGATATTATGTCATGAATACACTTGGAGGTTTCATGCCGACCCCTTCGGGGTCAAATTGGAGAGCGGTAATATGACAATTGAACACCCAATGAATATGAGTTATTCGGGAATTCCCGGCTGGGCGATTATTGCTCTTATTTGGGGGATTAGCCTTTTCTTTTTCTTCAAGCAAGTAAATCTTGCAACATCATTGATTCGCTTAGGTAAATCTGAAGATAGAAGTGACAATATGGGTGCTCGCATAAAGGAATGGGCAATAGTTTGGTTGGGTCAAAAGAAGGTTCTTCGAGATAGAGTTGTTGGAACAATGCATGTGATGATGTTTTGGGGATTCTTGATGATTGGTTCTGATGTATTTGACCTTTCCAGTGGTGGACGTTTTGAAGCACTTGTTTATTGGTTCAGCGATACTATTTTCGGTAGTGATATTATTGGCGACCTATGGAATGCAATGGTCGAAATAGGTTATTCTTCAGCCTTTATTGGTGCTTCAGCGGCATTATTCCGCCGAGTTGTAATAAAACCTGAGAAACTTCAGCACGAATCTTCAGTTGAAGGAAATGTAATTCTATTGACTATTCTAACTATTTGTTCAACTGCTTTCATCGTTGAAGCAGGTGAAGGGCCAAGTTCCACTTGGGAGCCGATTGGTTTCATGGTTGAAGGCTGGTTCGGCACTTCGGCAATTTTCCCAAGCATTGTCGTAGCATCCTATTGGATTCATATGCTATGTTTAGCCGGCTTCCTAATGGCAATTCCTGCATCAAAGCATATGCACTTAGTCATGGCTTTCCCTAATGTAATATTCCATGATAGAAAGGGAATGGCGGTAATGAAGCCAATGGCAACAACTGAAAACGGAACTGCAGTTTTGCTTGACGATTTGGACTTAGAATCATTTGGAACTCTCAACTATGTTGACCACTCTTGGCGGCAGTTAATTGATGGTTGGGCTTGTACTCATTGCGCAAGATGCCAAGATGTCTGCCCTGCATATGTAAGCGGCAAGCCGCTAAACCCAATGCAGATTGTCAATGATACTCGTGAGTATGCCTTGGAACACCAAACCATCTTACTCGCTGGCGATGTGCCAGAAGAGACAATGATTGCTCGCTTCAATCCAGACGCCATATGGGCTTGTACTACCTGTCATGCCTGCGTCGATGTATGTCCTGTATACATTGAACATGTACCGAAGATAACCGATACTCGCCGCCACCTAATGATGGAAGCAATGGAATATCCAGAAGAATTGAATGTTGCTCTTGGAAACTTAGAAGTCAATTCTAACCCATACGGTTTCGGGCCGCATGAAAGAGGAGATTGGGCAGAAGGTTTGGATGTAAAAGTTGGTGAAGCAGCGGAATATCTGTACTTTGTAGGTTGTGCAGCATCGTTTGATGAGCGAAACAAGAAAGTCGCTCGTTCTACGATTCAGTTATTGCAGGAAGGGGGTTTAGATGTCTCTATTCTCGGTATGGATGAAGGATGTAGTGGTGACCCAGCGCGAAGGATGGGTAATGAGTATCTATTCCAAATGATGGCTGAGATGAATGTAATGAGTTTCCAAGAAATGGGTATCAAGAAAATTGTTGCCTCATGCCCACATTGTTTCCACACCCTTGGTAAGGAATACAAGGACTTCGGCGGAGATGAGTTGGAAGTTGTTCACCACTCTCAAATTATTGCTGAATTACAATCCTCTGGAAATCTGCCTGCCATGAATAAGAGTGGAAATGATAGTTTAGGCAAGGTTACTTTCCATGACCCATGTTATTTGGGACGAATTGGCGGGGAAACCGAAGCGCCACGTTCTGTAATTGGCGGTGTTGATGTAGAAGTTGAACGCAGTGGACAAGATTCATTCTGTTGTGGCGCAGGTGGCGCGCAAATGTGGATGGAAGAGGATGTAGATAAGCGCGTTAGCAATATTCGAGCTAAGGAATTAGCAGCAACTGGTTGTGATACTGTTGCAGTTGGTTGCCCATTCTGTTCAACAATGATTACCGATGGATTGAAGGACATAGGTTCTGAAGGTATTGAGGTACTTGATTTGGCAGAGATCCTTTGGAAGCAAATCAAGGAAAACGATAATGCACTCAAGGCTGCGAAGAAAGCGGCATCTGAAGTTTCACAAGAAACTGCTTCTGCAGAGGTATGAAAAAAAATCCACGGGACGTGAACACAATAATGTCGCTCAAAGTCCATGATAACCGCCGTCGGCAAAAGGTAGAATTTACTACCATTGAACCGGGTAAAGTCAAGATGTATGTTTGTGGTGTGACGGTTTATGATTTGTGTCATTTAGGCCATGCGCGTTGTTATATCGCTTTTGATTTGATTCATCGCTGGCTTGAAAAGTCAGGTTATCAGGTGCAGTATATACAAAACTTCACCGACATTGAAGACAAGATTATCAATCGGGCAAATGAGACTGGAATCGGTTGGGAAAAATTGGTTGAAGATAATATTGCTGCATATTACCAAGATATGGATGCCCTCAATATCCTTAGAGCAGATGAATATCCTCGTTGTACTGAATATGTTAAAGAAATGATTGATATTATTCAATCACTCATTGACAAGGGAAATGCCTATGTCGGAAATGATGGAGTTTATTTCCACATTGAATCGGCTCCTGAAAAATATGGAATTCTTACTGGGCAAAATATCGATGCAGTTCGCAGCGGAGCCGGAGGCCGAGTTGAAGATACTGGTAGCGGCAAAAAAGACCACAAAGACTTCGCCTTGTGGAAATCAGCAAAACCAGGAGAACCCTCGTGGGATAGTCCATGGGGAGAAGGAAGACCCGGCTGGCACATTGAATGTACGGCAATGAGTATGTCATATCTCGGTGAACAATTTGACCTACATGGGGGCGGAGAAGACCTACGATTCCCTCATCATGAGGCAGAAATTTTCCAAGGCGAATGCCACACCGGTTGTAGTCCAGTAGTTCACCACTGGCTGCACAATGGTTTTGTCAATATGGATGGCGAGAAAATGTCAAAAAGTCTAGGTAATTTTTGGACAATCCGTGATATTCTTGAAAAAATAGAACCCTTAGTATTGCGTCTTGCTTTAGTAAATGCTCACTATCGCTCACCAATAGACATGAATGAACAGTTACTCGCTGATGCGACAAAAAACCACCAGCGAATAATAGAAACTTATCGCGCTGCTTTGCAATCATGGAATGGCCATTCTGAAGACACAATTATCCCTGCCCCCAATGGCGATATGGCGAGCCAAATCCCAATGGTAAAATCCATCGGATTATTGGAAAAAATGGCCGAAGGTTTCGCTATAGCAATGGATGATGATTTCAATTCACGAGAGGCTGTTGCAAAAGTACTAGCCAGTTGTAGAGAAATTGGGAAAATACTTACTTCTTCAACTGTTCTTGATGACAAGGATAGAGCAACATATGGCTATGAAGCGACTTTGCTGCTTGAAGAAATGGCGGGAGAAGTTCTTGGCCTATTGCCGAGTCGTGAGGATACGCTAACTGAGCCTGAGGAAGATCCAGCAATTTCTGCACGAAAGTTAGAAATTGCTGATGCGGTTGCAGAATTATTAGTCCGCCGAACTACTGCAAGAGCGGCAAAAGATTGGTCTGCGGCCGATGCAATTCGTGATGAGTTGAATGAGATGGGCGTTGTGGTTACAGATACAAATGATGGCCCAACTTGGGACCTCGCTTAATCATGAAAAGAAAGCACCTTGAGTGATATTTTTCCTTACAAGGTTATTTTGCAAGTTAGAGAACCCTAATCTCGGTAAGGGGAATCAAGCAGCCATAATCCGGCTCGCCAATGTCCAATCAATGCGACTTGACAAATCGTAAATCCAATTAAGGCATTGCCAATAACCCAAGTATCGCCTGCTGCATCGGCATCGGCAATCCAGCGCCAAGAAGAAATCATCAGTACTGCTAGAATCGATAGAGAAAGGTATCCCGCCCAAAGTAATCTTTCTCGGCGTTGCCACATCCCAACTGCTGCCATGAAACTCATGTAGGCGGGCCATAGCATTGCCAATGAAAAGAGAAGAAGTACCAGTCCACCCACTCCTCCATCGACAAGCATTTGGGTGGTTGATAATGTGATGTCAATCCCATTACTTGTGGTGGTAAGTAGTGTGCCAAATAATAGAAAACCAGCAGATGCTAGACTAATAATCGCTGAAGAAAGAAATACAAAACGGGTAGTTGCCGGGGCAGAATCCACTTCTTGCATGGCCGCCATGAATTATCCAAAGGCGGTTTTTGGTTTGAGCCTTACCCATTATTCCACTAAATCTTCTGCAGAGGCCTATTGAACGGATACGGTCTACGCAGGGACGATGATGTCCCGAGTACCATGGTTACTCGTGAAGCATCAGTAATAATGGTTAATAGTGTACAATCTAAACGCCCGTTCTATGGAGATATTTGGCATCCACATTCCGTTCACAGAAAGAATTGAGTATCCCTATTTCTGGTTTGATGATCCAGAGCACATTGTGATTGATGCTCAACAATCTAAGGTTTCATTACAAGATGGGCAGAAGAAATCATCGTCAGAAGTAATATTCACCAAAATATTCGATTTGGTGTTACTTGTTGTAGGTTTCCTTTTCATTATGGCCCCCATAGTATCCATCTTGGGTGATGTGGTTCCTGCATATCTCGATGAAGAATCAGATGAACCATGTTGGCCTGATCAAGAAAATGCAATTACCCTCTCTGACGGTGATGTGTTTTGTAAATGGAGTGAATGGGGGGAGCGAAGCGAGACCTATTCTGATTATCAAATTGCAGACAACCATTACCGAATGGAAATAGGAAATAATGGAATTACTGAATATAGATGGTCAGAGGATAATGGAATTATCACTTCCGCTTCAATATGGCAAGATGAATTCGGTGGAAGTTACGAATGTCAACAGTATATTCGCGCCTCCTCTCTACCAGATAATTGGACTGGAAATGATTTGTTCATTCACTATGATGAAGAATACCACTATCCTGCATGGTGCAATGATGAACCAAGCCAAGATGAACAGGAGTATACTGAAACAAATACAATACCATTTGAGGGTGAGTTATTGTACCATCTTGATGTGAGTGAGAGATTGTATGGGATTTACACAACACAATTTACTGAAAATGATAAAGTTAATTACACTAATCATGAACTATTCCACCCCTATCCTCACTTTGAACCAATTATGTTGATTTTTATCTTGGTGTTTGGTGGCGTTGGAGTTGCAATATTATCATTCATTGATAGAAAGCGAGTTCTAATAATAGATGGGGCGAACAATCAAGTCAAGTTTGAGTATGTTAAGTGGCCAAGGTATGACACCATTAGTTATGAACTTCAATCTCCGATTTCTTATGAAATTAGGAAGAAAAAGAGGACTAAAACCCATAGCAATGAAGAAGGTGAGCGCACTACCTTCTGGACTACTACTCATCACGGGGTTGATGTAGCGTTTGATTTGGTAGGAGAAGGACCGAGTCCACTATTATTTTTGGAGGGAAATAATCCTCAAACAGAGTTCGAATCAATACTCGAACTGCTATCCTCCACATTGGGAATAAAAGATGAAGAAAACGGCCAGTAATGATGGGTCGTTTGCTCACCCATAAGTAGACCATAGGCATTAGTCATCAGATGGCGGCGGGCCCATTGGTGGAAGTGCAGGAACTGCAGGAGCAAAAAATAATCTTGGGATGTTACTTTGGAGGATTGTAGTGATTAACAGTATCTTGGCCTGCCTTAGTATCGAAATTTGGTAATATACCGTGTACGATTAGACGAAAGCCTCCAAAGGTGAACCAAAATGCCATCTTCCATGCTCCAAGTAAATGCGAAAAATACGACTTATCAATGTCAGCAAGATGACCCATATCTCCCCCTCTTCCATATTGCGTATGAATCTTTGCCAATTATAGGCTAATCTAGACCCAAATCAACTACTGCAAGCCTGAGCAAACGGTAGCGTCTGACTAGATTAGTAATCAGGAACCCATTGCTTGTGCTTGGTCATGCATTCGGAGAATTCTTCTGATTCCAGATTTGCTGCTAACCATTGATGCACATTAGGCCAATTCTGCCCATCAAACCACTCACGATTATGATTGGCGAACTGTCTAACGAAGGGGAAAATCGCATCACTTAGATTACCATCAGGAATCTCTCCCTCAAGCGATTCTATGAATTTGCATGCTGCTGCTCTATGTTCCAATTCATCTATGTCATCGTAACGATTTGGATATTTATAACGATCGAGATGGAATTTGAATTCGGCATCGTTGCGTCTTACCCACTCTCCCTCATATTGCGTCAAATCCCACGGCAGCACATGCTCCATGATCTCTAAACTCTCTTCGATGACCGTTCCATCGGGTAAGAGTAATACTGGGACAGTTCCTTTTGGTGATATTTCCATCATATGGGCTGGGCGGTCTCGCAAGATGACCTCTCTGTGCTCAACTTGGAATCCAGATCGAACTATGGACATACGAGCGCGTATGGCGTATGGGCATCGCCTAAAGGAATACAGAATAGGTAGATTCATGTCTCACCCTCTGAGTCATTATTTGAAAGCAAGTAAGTCGTGTTCTCCCAAATGCGCCCATAGAGCCTCAGCACTTGGCCGTTTGTTCTGTTCTCCAGGCAAACTTTTGTTTGGCATTCTCTCACAT